>JAAZNB010000363.1 GCA_012798515.1 Chloroflexota bacterium | reverse complement strand
GACGGGGCGGCAGGGAGTTTCTTCCACCTGATCAACCACGCCCTGATGAAAGGCCTGGCCTTTCTCTCGGCCGGGGCGCTGCTGTACGTGCTGCACGTGGCCCGGGGAGACCACGGCCCGCTGGTGCTGGACGACCTCAACGGGGCCTCCCGGCGTTACCCGCTGACCGCCTTTGCTTTCAGCGTGGCGGTCCTGGGGCTGGGCGGGCTGCCTCCGCTGGCCGGGTTCATGTCGAAATGGCAGATCTTTGTGGCCGGGTTCGAGACGCACAACCTGGCGGTGATGCTGCTGATGGTCCTGGCCGCCTTGAACAGCGTGCTGTCGCTGGGGTACTATGCCCCCCTGGTGAACCGCATGTACCGGCGCGTCCCTTCGGCGGCCGTCAGCCAGGGGCTGCCGGTTTCGTGGGCCATGGGATTGCCGCTGGTCGTGCTGACCCTGGCGGTGGTCGTGTTGGGCTTCTGGCCGGATCTGGCCAGCGGCATCACCCTGCCGGCTGCCACCAGCCTGCTGGCCGCCTTCGTTCATTAAAAGGAGATGGTTGAAAAATGGAAGTGTTGTTGACCCCTCCTGTGGCATTCTTGCTCTACATTCCACTGGTACTGGTGATCGTTGGCATCGGTAAGCTGCTGGCGGGCCCGGAAGAGACCAACCCGATGAAATCCAGCGTGTACGGCAGTGGCGAAGCCCCGCCGGCGCACACGGCTGCCCCCGGTTACCGGCCGTTTTTTCTGATTGCGTTCTTCTTTGCCATTTTGCACCTGGGTATGCTGGTGCTGGGCACCACCGAGCTGACGCTTACCTCGGCTGCCTTTTTAGGCGGCCTGGTGCTGGCGCTGGTCGCATTGATCCTGGGTTAGAAGAAAAGAGGGTAGGAAATGGGATTGAGTAATCTCGATCAAACCTGGACGAGCGCCCTGGACAAAATCCGCACCTGGGCGCGGGTCAATTCGCCCTGGGCGATCCACTACAACAGCGGTTCTTGCAACGGCTGCGACATCGAAATCCTGGCGACCCTGACCCCGCGCTACGACCTGGAGCGCTTTGGGGTGAAGCTGCAGGGCAGCCCTCGCCACGCCGACATCTTGATCTGTACCGGGCCGGTCACGCTGCAATCGCGCGACCGCCTGTTGCGTATCTACGAACAAATGCCCGACCCCAAGTTTGTGGTAGCGGTGGGCTCTTGCGGCCTTTCGGGGGGCGCTTTCCAGGGATGTTACAACGTGGTCGGCAATATCGGCGACGTCATCCCGGTGGATGCCTACATCCCCGGCTGCCCGCCGCGGCCGGAGGCCATCATCCACGGGGTGGTGGCGCTGTTGCAGAGTTTGCAGGCGCCGCCCGTGGCGCCCGCTGAGCTGCGCAAGAACGGCCACTCGGCCGCCCCCCAGGAGGAGCAGGAGTAGACCATGGATACCGGAACGTTATTGACTTCTGCTGAAAAGCTGCTGGCGCCCTGGACGGCGCAAGCCGGCCGCCCCGAGGATAATCGCCTGGACGTGTATATCGCCCCGCAGGATCTCAAACCGGCCGTGCAGGCGCTGCTGGAGGCCCACTGGGGTTACCTGGCGGCGATCAATGGGCTGGATATGCCCGCACCGGCCGCCGAGGAAGGCGCCGAACCGCAGGAAGGGCGGGTGGAGATGCTGTACCACTTCTGCGAAGGCGCGGCGGTGGTGACCCTGCGCCTGGCCCTGCCCTATTCGCAGGCCGTGCTGGACAGCATCTGTGACCTGATCCCCTCGGCCACCCTGTACGAGCGGGAGATGATCGAAATGCTGGGGGTGCAGCTGACCGGCACGCCCAGCCAGGAGCACCTGCTGCTGCCGGACGACTGGCCGGCGGATGTTTATCCTTTACGCAAATCTTTTACCGGTTTATCGGGTAAGACGGAGAAGTAAGCCATGGAAAGCCAACCCACTAACCACCGCTTTGTCGTCCCCATTGGGCCGCAGCACCCGGCGTTGAAAGAGCCAGGCCACTTCGAGTTTACCGTGGATGGCGAAATCGTCACCGGCGCCACGGCCCGCCTGGGCTACGTGCATCGCGGCATCGAGAAAGGCGCCGAGTCGCGCAACTGGACGCAGAACCTGTACCTGTTGGAGCGCGTGTGCGGCATTTGCTCTCACGTGCACGCCACCGCCTACGCCCTGGGCGTGGAAAAGCTGGCCGGCGTCACAGTGCCGCCGCGGGCGCAGGCCATCCGCACCCTGATGGCCGAGCTGGAACGCATCCACAGCCACATGTTGTGGCTGGGCGTGGCCGCCCACGAGGGCGGTTTCGACACCCTGTTCATGTATTCCTGGCGAGATCGCGAGACGGTCATGGACCTGCTGGAGACCTTGAGCGGCAACCGGGTGCATTACTCGGCCAACGTGTTGGGCGGAGTGAAGTTCGACGTGACCCCCGAGCAGGCCGACCAGATCCGCAAGGGCATCGCCTTCCTGGAGGAGCGCACGCATTACTACCTCAAGGTGGTGACCACCGACCAGACCTTCGTGGGACGCACCCGCGACGTGGGCCGCATGAGCTACGCCCAGGCCGAAGAGCTGGGTGCCGTGGGCCCCACGGCGCGCGCCTCGGGCGTGAAGCGCGACGTGCGCATCGAAGCGCCTTACGCGGCTTACCCGGAGTACCCCGTGGAGCTGGTGATCGACGACGGCTGCGACCTGATGGCGCGCTTTGTGGTGCGCATCAAGGAGCTGTTCGAGAGCTTTCGCCTCATCCGCCAGATCCTGGATCATTTGCCCGAGGGCGAGCTGACCACCCGGGTGCCGCGGCGTATCCCGGCCGGCGAGACGGTCAGCCGGGTGGAAGCCCCGCGCGGCGAGCTGTTCTACTTTATCAAGAGCAACGGCACGGACATGCCCGAGCGGATCAAGATCCGCACGCCCAGCCTGTGCAACTGGGGATCGGTGCTTTCGGTGGCCGTCGGGTACAAGCTGGCCGACATGCCCATGCTGTTGGCGGGGATCGACCCGTGTTTTTCGTGCAACGACCGCATGGTGCACGTGAAGAACGACGATCGCGAGCAGACCTGGACCTGGGATGGTCTGCGTCGCTATGGAATTGAGTATTACCGATGAATACCTGGATGCCTGTACTGGCTCTGTTGATCTTCCCCGGCGGCCTGTTCCTGCTGGCCGGCGGGCTGGTGTATGAATGGGCGGACCGCAAACTGGTGGCCCGCTTCCAGAACCGGGTGGGGCCGCGCTGGTTCCAACCCCTGGCCGACGTGGTCAAGCTGCTGGCCAAGGAAGAGATCGTGCCCGACGGCGTGCACTCGGGGCTGTTCGTGGCCCTGCCGGTGGCGGCCCTGGCGGCGGCCCTGACGGCGGCGTTGTACGTGCCCATGGCCGGGCTGCTGCCGTCCTTCAGTTTCCGCGGCGACCTGGTGGTGACCCTCTACCTGCTGAGCCTGATGACGCTATGCCTGGGCCTGGCCGGGGCCAACACCATCGACCGCTTCTCGTTGATCGGCGCCACGCGTACGCTGACGCAGCTTTTCTCTTACGAAGCGCCCTTCATGCTGGCCATGCTGGGCCCGGCCATCGTGGCCGGCAGCTGGCAGATCAGCGAGATCAACGCTTACACCGGCAGCCACCTGTGGCTGATCGTGGCCCAGCCCATCGGGTTCGTCGTGGCCCTGGTGGGGTTGATGGGTAAGCTGGAGCTGCCGCCCTTTGATGCCCCGGAAGCCGAGACCGAGATCGTCTCGGGGGCGCTGACCGAGTACAGCGGGCGCGGCCTGGCGCTCTTCCGCCTGGGCAAGAACGTCGAGCTGGTCATCGGGTTGACTCTGGTGTCGGCCTTCTACCTGGGCGGGCTGGCCAACCCGGTGACTTTTCTGCTCAAGACGCTGGGCCTGTTGTTGTTCATGGCCGGGCTGCAATCGCTGTTTGCCCGCCTGCGTATCGACCAGACGGTGGGGCTGTGGTGGCGCGTGGGCGCCCTGCTGGCCCTGGTACAGCTGCTGCTGTTGATCCTGTTATGAGGATGGAACTATGAAAATTGGAGCGATGCTCGGGGACGTCGTCCGTTCCCTGTTCTCGAAACCGGTTACCGAACGCTATCCTTTCGAACGCAAGCCGGCTCCCGAGCGGCTGCGTGGAAAGCTGTATTGGGACCCCAGCAAATGCACCGGCTGCCAGCTGTGCGTGAAGGACTGCCCTTCGAACGCCCTGGAGCTGGTGGTGCTGGATAAGGTCAACAAGCGCTTCGTACTGCGCTACCACGTCGACCGCTGCACCTACTGCGCGCAGTGTGTGCAGAACTGCCGTTTCAACTGCCTGAACATGTCCAACGAAGATTGGGAGCTGGCGGCGTTGAATAAAGAGCCTTTCACGGTCTTCTACGGGAAGGATGAGGATGTCGATTTCCTCCTGGCAAGAGCCGCTCAGGCAGGTGTTAGCGAAAGCTGCGCGTGATCATTCCCGGCCCCGGGTGGCCCTGGTGGGCATGGGCAACGCCCTGAACGGCGATGACGCCGCCGGGGTGCTGCTCGTCCGGCAGCTGCAAGGCCGGGTGGATCGCCCGGGGCAGGTTTTGGTCCTGGATACGGGCGTGGCGCCGGAAAACTATACCGGCCCGCTGCGCCGCTTCGCCCCTCACGTGATCGTGATGGTGGATGCGGTGCAGATGGGCGCCCCGCCCGGGGAGATTACCTGGGTAGATTGGGCCGGGGTGGAGGGCTTCAGCGCTTCCACCCATACCCTGCCGCCTTCTTTGTTTGCCGACTACGTGCGCCAGGAGCTGGGCTGCCCGGTAGGGCTGCTCGGCATCCAGGCCGCGCAGGTCGAGTTCGACCGGCCGGTGACGCCGGCCGTGCAGCAGGCCGT
>JAAZNB010000362.1 GCA_012798515.1 Chloroflexota bacterium | reverse complement strand
GGCCCCCTGGAGCTGTTCCGTGACCCCAAGGAGCGCCCCCGCTTCACGGAGCTGTTCAACCAGTACCTGGAAGAGCTGGGCAAGCTGGCCGACCTGCACGCCGTGACGGCCGGCTACGTAGACCGGCCGCGCTCCGACCTGCTGGTGCGCCTGCTGGAGCTGGTCAAGCTGCCCGATCCGGACCTGCGCCAGGCGGGCAGCCTGCGGCCTTTTCACGGGGTGGCCGACATCGACCTGTTCCACGACCGGCTGGGCCCGGGCGAGCGCTCGGCGGTGTTTGCCATCCAATCGTCCTCGGCCAGCAGCTTCACCGGGCGCCTGGCCCTGCACTTCTTCTACCTCAACGTCGGCCGCCCGGGTAAGCCCTACCTGACCCGGGTGGAAATGCCGGCCTGGGTGGCGAATGACCCCGGCTTGCTGGACCGCCTGCACAGCGCCCTGGTGGGGCAATGTTTGCAGATGGGCAGCCGCCCCTTTCCCTACGCCATCCACCGCGCCCACGAGGTGGCCGTGGTGACCCGCGAGGAAAAGGAGCACCTGCAAAGCATGATCGTGGCCGAGCTGATGCGGGCCGGCATCTGGGCCACGGAGACCTCCAACAAGCAGTTCCACAAGGATAATTCTGGCAATCGAACGGAGTATCGCCCATGACGACAATTGAAATCGGGCGCCTGCTGCGCGCCGGGATCAGCGGCTGTGTGGTCGGCTGCCGGGTGTCGCGCCTGGATGCGCCGGCCTTTGGCGGCCTGGTGCGCATCCCCTTGGACGAGCACGAGCACACCCAGGTCTACGGCCTGATCTACGACATCCACATCGACGACGACGGGCTGGTGCGCCAGCTGGTCACGGCGGACAACGTCTCCGAGGACGTCATCCAGGACAACCGCGTCAACCGCAACGTGCCGGTGGAAATCAGCGTGCTGTTCACCGGCTACTGCCAGGGCGAGCTGGTCTATCACCTGCTGCCGCCGCGCCCGCCGCTGACCCTGGATGCCATGTACACCTGCTCCAGTGAGGACCTGTGCCGATTCGTAGACGCCGGGCGTTTTGGCTACTTCCGCCACGTGCTGCGGGCCCGCGACCTGCCGGTCAGTGAGCTGCTGGCGGCGCACGTGCAGCAGGCCGGGCGCGAACAGGCCCTGGCCGGTAACCCGCGGTGGATCGGGCAGGCTACCCGCGAGTTGATCACCCTGCTGCGCGACGACTACCCCACCCTGATGAGCGTGCTGGGGGCGCTCGCCGACATCCAGCCCGACCTGTACGGGGCGCTATAACCCGGGGAGGAACGCGTGACTTCTTCTATTCAATCCCTTGCGGCCCAGAATGGGTCGTCTGACGTTATCGGATACGTGGTCGGCGGCAGCCTGAAGGACAACTTGCAGGTGCGCCTGACCGTGCCGTCTCAGCAGGTCCAGGAAGGCGGTTTCGTGGTCATCGAGAGCGGGGCGTGGATGTTCTACGGCTTGATCACCGACATCCAGCTGGGCGCCACCGACCCGCGCTTCGCCGACGAGCAAAGCGAGGCGCGCCTGCCGGCCGGGCTGGCCCAACTGCTGCACGGGCAGACGCTGTACACCAACCTGGCCGTCATGCCGGCCTTGATGCTGGAGTCGGGGCCAGAACCGGGCGACCCGGCCTACGGCGCCTGGCGGGCGGCGCACCCCGAGGACCAGACCAACCCCCTGCCGGTCAAGACCGTGCCCTCTCACCACGCCGGCGTGCGCCTGGCGGCGGCCGGCGACGTGGCCATGATCTTCGGCGAGCCCAACGGCAAGGAGCGCTTTGTCATCGGGACCACGCGCGAGCAGGATCTGCCGGTGTGCATCGACCTGAAGAAGCTGGTGCAGCGCTCCTCGGGCATCTTCGGCGCCACCGGGACGGGCAAATCCTTCCTGACGCGCATCATCCTGGCGGGAATGATCCAGTACAACGCCAGCTCGGTGCTGATGTTCGACATGCACAACGAATACGGCTTCGACGACACGGCCTCGGATACCAACCAGCGTGTCATCGGGCTGCGCACCGGCTTCCCCGGTAAAGTGCGCGTGGTCGGGCTGGGGCGTTCCACCAGCATCCGCGGCCAGATGCCCGATTTCCACCTGGAGATCGGCGAGAGCGACATCCAGCCGGAAGACATCGAGCTGCTGACCCGCGAGCTGAATCTAAAAGAGACCACCTCGACCACCCTGGACGCCCTGGTGCACACCTTTGGGCGGGCCAGCTGGTTCCACGAGTTCAAGTCTCTGCGCCCCAACGCCACGGTGACCACGGAGGAGGGCAAGCAGGTGCCCGCCCCGGACAGCGTGGAAGCCTGGGCCTTCCAGGCCGGGGTGCATCCCGGGGCGGCGGCCGGCCTGCACAGCAAGCTCACCCGGGTGTTCAACCGCCCCTACATCGCCGAGAAACCGGCCGCGGACAGCCTGCAGGAGATCATCCGCACCCTGGAAGCCGGGCAGCACGTGGTGCTATCCTTCGGCGAGTTCGAGAGTGACCTGGATTACCTGTTGGTGACCAACCTGCTCACGCGCCGCATCCGTTCGGCCTGGGAAGAGCGCACCAACCACTACCGCAGCCACGGCGGGCAGGAACCGCGCCCGCTGGTGGTGGCCGTGGAAGAGGCCCACAAGCTGCTCAACCGCGAGATGGCCGCCCAGACCACCTTCAGCACCATCGCCCGCGAACTGCGCAAGTATTACGTCACGCTGCTGATCATCGACCAGCGCCCGTCGCAGATCTATGACGAGGTCATGTCGCAGCTGGGGACGCGGATTTCGGGCTGGCTGGGGGACGATGCCGACGTACAGGCTGTGCTGTCGGGGCTGGCCGGGCGGGAGGCGCTGCGCGGCATGTTGGCCCGGCTGCAGCCCAAGGAAGAGGTGCTGCTGCTGGGTTGGGGAGTGCCCATGCCGATCCCGGTGCATTCGCGGCGCTACGATGAGCGCTTCTGGGAAGATCTCAAGGGGGCGCTGCCGGGCAAGCGTAAGGCGGATCAGATCTTGGGTGAGCTGGGATTCTAGCGCCGGGTTCCCCGCGGGGGGAGGCGTTCGTGGGGCCGTTTAGTGCCAGATGGCCCAGATGAAGACGGGTACGATAATGCCTAAGCTAATTCCCCCAACCACTTCGCGCGGCGTATGGCCGAGCACTTCTTTGAGGCGCTGCTCCGAGATCGGGTGCCCGCTCAACAGCTCGTTGATCAACAGATTCAGTTTCTGGGCGTGCAGCCCGGCCTGGCGGCGCACCCCGGCGGCGTCGTAGATGACCACCATGGTGATGGCGAAGGCCAGGGCGAAGGTGGCCGTGTTGAAGCCGGTGTACAGCCCGATGGCCGTGGTGGTGCCGGTCATCAGCGCCGAGTGCGAGGAGGGCATGCCTCCCGGGCTGAACCACAGCGTCCAGATAAAGCGGCGGTTGACCATCCAATCGATGGGCACCTTGAGGAATTGGGCCAGGAACCAGGCGGCCAGGCCGGCGATCAACATGCGGTTGACCGAAATATCGTTCAGAATGGAAAGCATCATTCTGCGGCTCCCTGGTTCAGGCTGGTCAGGTCCTCGCCGTTCAAGATCTGGATGCGTAGCTCCGCCTTGTCCAGCAGGTTCCCGCAGCGCTGCGCCAGGGCCTTGCCGCGTTCGAAGAGCAGGATGGCCTCTTCCAGGGTAGATTGGTCAGATTCGAGACCTTGAATGGTGACTTCTAACTCGGCAAACGCCTGTTCGTAGCTCAGCTGGTCTACTTCGCGGTCGGTAATATTCATGAGATGCTGCTCCATATATTGAACCAAGTGAAAATCAGTGGATAAGAGTACCTCTGTGGGGGGCCGGGGAGGAGGGCGTTCATTCTACCCGTGCATGGAACATGCCATCCGAGACGTCGACCTGCACCTGCTCCCCGGGCTGCACCTGTTGGGCGCTGCGCACCAGGCTGCCGTCCGGCTTGCGCACCACGGCAAAGCCGCGCTGCAAGATGGCCAGCGGGTTGAGGCTTTCCAGGTGGGCGGCGGCGCCCTGCCAGCCGGCGCGCTGTAGGGCCAGGCGGTGCTGCATGTGGCGCTGCATGCTCTCGGTGAGCTGGTCCAGGCGCTGGCGGTCGTTGTGTACCCGGCGCACGGGTGAGGCGCGCAGCAGGCGTTCGGCGGCGTAGGTGAACTGGTCCCGGCGGTCTTCCACCTGGTCGGTGAAGGCGCCCAGCAGGCGGCCATTCAGCTCGTCCAGCCCGGCGTGCAGGTCGAGGATGTCGGGCGTGCACAGCACGGCCGCCCCGGTGGGGGTGGGGGCGCGCAGGTCGGCGGCAAAGTCGGCCAGGGTGAAATCGGTCTCGTGGCCCACCCCGGTGACTACCGGGATGAGCGAGGCGGCGATGGCGCGCACCACGCGCTCGTCGTTGAAGGCCCACAGGTCCTCCAGCGAGCCGCCGCCGCGGCACACCAGGATCACCTCGGGCTTACCGAGCCGGTTGAGGTTCTGCAGGGCGGCCACGATCTCGGGTGGCGCTTCCTGGCCCTGCACGGCGGCCGGGGCCAGGATCACCTCGGCCAGGGGGTAGCGCTTGCGCAGGGTGTTGAGCATGTCTTGCAGGGCCGCACCGGTGGGCGAGGTGACGATGCCGATGCAGCGCGGCCGGGCCGGCAGCGGGCGTTTGCGTTCTTCGTCGAACAGGCCTTCGGCTTCCAGGCGCGCCTTGAGGCGCAGGAACTCCTGGTACAGCCAGCCGGCCCCGCCCAGGCGCAGGCTGTCGATGTACAGCTGGTACTGGCCGTCGCGCTCGTAGACGCCGATGGATCCGTGGGCCTCGATGGCGGCGCCGTTCTGCAAACCGCGCTTGAGGTACTGCGCCTGGCTGCGCCAGATCACGCAGCGCAGGGCAGCGGTGGGATCTTTGAGGGTGAAGTAGACGTGTCCCGAGGAGGGCATGGAGAGGTTGGAGATCTCACCTTGCACCCACACGTCTTGCAGCAGCATGTCGCTTTCCAGCAGCTGGCGCAGGTAGCGGGTCAGGTCCGAGACACTAAGGGACATGGATTGGAACAGGTCGGCCTGGTTCATAGGTGGGTCACGTCTTTCTGCGCCTCCCGGCCCGGGAGCGCTTAACGAATTATATCCATTTCAGGCGGCGTGCGGCAAAAGCCACCATGCGCAGCAGCAGCCAGCCGTGCTTCCAACGCTGGATGTTGGTGCTGCCATAGGTGCGTTCCCGGTAGCGGATGGGCAGGTCGACGATCTTCATGTTTAGCCGCGCCGCGCCGAAGAGCAGGTCGAAGTCGCCAAAGGGGTCGAAATCGCCGAAATAAGCCCGGTTGGCGGCGATCTTGTCGTAGTCCTGTTTATAGAGCACCTTGGTGCCGCACAGGGTGTCCTTCACCGGCTGGCCGAGCAGCCAGGAGAAGACCAGGCTGAAGAACTTGTTGCCCAGGAAGTTGAAGAAACGCATGGCGTCGCGTTCCATGGGGTAGACCAGGCGTACGCCGTTGACAAACTCGCCCTTGCGCGTGTGCAGGGCGTCGTAGAAACGCGGCAGGTCCTCGGGCGGCACGGTCAGGTCGGCGTCCAGGATCATGAGGATGTCGCCGTCGGCGTGGGCGTAGCCCTCGCGCACGGCGTCGCCCTTGCCATTGCCTTTCTGGCGCAGCAAGAGGGCGTCCCGCTGGGGGTAAGCCTGCAGGGCGGCCTGGATGGCGGCGTAGGTGTCGTCTGTGGAGTGGCCTTCGACGAAGATCAACTGGGTGCCGCTGCCCATCTCGGGCACGCGCTCGAAGATGGCGGGGATGTTGCCGGCTTCGTTGCGGGCCGGCACGACCACCGACACCCGTTCGGGGACGTCGGGCTGGGCCGGACGAGGCGCAGGACGGGCCAGGGTGAAGTTGGTCAGGGCCAGGTGTTGGAAGGGCCACCAGCGCACCAGGAAACGGTTGCAGAAACCGGCCAGCAGGGGCACGCCGAAGGGGCACAGCACCTCGCGCCAGCTGCGTATGGGCTCGAAGCCGGACAGGTAGAGCAGGTTGTGCACGTCTTCGGGGGTCAGCCAGTTCTGGTACAGGGTGGGGGTGGCCAGGCCCAGGCTGCGGCCGATCTTGAGGGGCAGCTCCCACAGGCGGCTGTAGTAATTGAGGATGATGCGCGTCGAGGGGTTGGTCAGCTGGGACAGCTTTTCGAGGGCCTGCTGCACATCCCACAGGTCGTTGACCGTGTCGGAGAGCAGGATGACGTCGAAGCTATCTTCCAGATCGAGGCAGTGCACGTCGGCGCAGCGGAATTCCAGCTGCGGGTGGCGCTGTTGGGCCTGCGCCAGCATAGCGGCCGAAAAGTCGATCCCCAGGCCGTACGACGGCTGTAAGGCGGCCAACAGGTCGCCGCTGCCGCAGCCCACTTCCAGGATTCTCAGGCCCGGCGGGACCAGAAAACGGTAGATCTGGGCCAGGCGGTGGTGGTAATAACCGCCCCACCCCTGGCGCCGGTCTTGGCGGTGTGCCATGCGTTCCCAATGTTGGATGCGTTCTTGTTGGTAATTAAGGAAGGGGGCTGTGGCGGTGGTGGGCTGCTCGTCCAAACTGTACTCCTGCTACGAAGGTCGGGTCCGGGGTTTCATTTAAAGAGGCACATTGGTCCCGGAGGAGTTAGTATACCAGACGTGGCATGCCTTGAGCGGGGTGAAATTTAGGGGCGTGGGTGAGGTGGAATGCCGGGCAGGGTGGTGACTCGGCGGGAAAGGCGGCCAGGCCGGGGAGCGGGGGCAGGATCTCCCCACTCCCCGGCAGGATTCTCATAGGGTGTCGCTCAGGGGCTGCTGGCTGGTTTCCATGGGCAGGGCCAGGGCGGCCAGGCCGCCGAGGACGTAGGCGGCGGCGAAGACGGTCAGGGGAACGGCCAGCGACAGAGAGCCGCCCATTAGCGCCGCGCCCAGGCTGGGCGCAATGGCTCCCGAAATGCGCGTCATACCGCTGGCAGCGCCCATGCCCGTGCCGCGCAGGCTGGTGGGATAGGCCTCGGGGGTGTAAGCATACAGGGCGCCCCAGGCGCCCAGGGCGAAGAACGACATCCACACGCCCATGCCCACCAGTAGGGGCAGGGAAGTGGCCGCGGCGAACAGGTAAGTGAAAATTCCGCTGGCCACCAGGTAAGCGGCCAGCGTACGGCGCCGGCCCCAGCGTTCCACCAGGTAGGCGGCCGAGAAGTAACCCGGCAGCTGGGCCAGGGCCAGGATGAAGGTATTCTGGTAGACCGGCAAGAGGTCCATGCCGGAGGCGCTGAAGAAATTAGGCAGCCAGGTGAAGACCCCGTAGTAGCCCAGGGAGATGGCGAACCAGATGGCCCACAGCAGCAGGGTCGTCCGGCGCAGGCCGGGCTTCCACAGGTCGGCGGCGCGGGCAGGTGGGGCGGGCGGCGTGGGGCGCAGCTGCAGGGTGGGCAGGTCCCGGCCGTTCTCGGCGGCCACCTGGCGCAGCACCGCCGCGGCGCGCTGGGTGTCGCCGCGCACCATCAGGTAGCGCGGCGATTCAGGGATGGAGCGGCGGATGAAGAAGATGATCACCCCGGGGACGGCCGAGAGGGCCAGCAGCCAGCGCCAGCCCAGGTGGGGGACCACCAGCCAGGCCAGCCCGGCGGCCAGCAGGGTGCCCAGGGCCCAGAAGGATTCCAACAGCACCAGGTAACGGCCGCGCTTGCGGGCCGGCAGGTATTCGGCGAAGATGCTGTAGTCCACCGGCAGCGTGCCGCCCACGCCGAAGCCGGTCAGGGTGCGCAAGACGACCAGCCAGGCGAAGGAGGGCGCAAAAGCAGACAGCAGGCCGAACACCGAGTCGATGGCTACGGTGCTGATGAAGCCCACCTTGCGCCCGATCAGGTCGCTCAGGCGGCCCCACACCCAGGCGCCGGCCAGCATGCCCAGGAAAATGGCCGTGCCCAGCAGGCCTTTTTGGGTGTTGCTCAGGTTCCATTCCTGGCCGATGGCGGGCAGGGCAAAAGAGATCAACAGAACTTCCATGGCATCGGCGGCCCAGCCCAGCCCGCAGACGATCATCAGCTTGGTTTGAAAACGGCCGGCGCCGACCTGTTCTATGGCTTCATCGAAAGTAATGGCGGTCATAAGTGTTCCTCGGGAGGGGTTTATTGGATGGATTGGACGATCTCGACCCCGTTGAGGGCCAGGTGATACAGGAAGACCTGGTGCAGCAGCTCGGCCGGGTGGGGCAGGATGCCCTGCTCCTGGGCCACAGCCACGGGCAGGTCGTAGGTGTCCACGCCATCCACCGGCACGATCACGCGGCGCTGCAGCTGGCGGGCGTTGGCGTCCAGGCGCAGGTGCATGGCCAGCTGGTAGGTGCACAGGTCGGTGCAGTCGCCGACCACGATGCAGGTGTCCACCTGGGGACGCTGGGCCAGCCATTCGTTCAGGCCGGTGTGCAGGCCGGAGTGGATGGAGTTCTTGGGCAGCACCTGGATCTGGTCGAAGAAGGGCAGGGCTTTGAGCTCGGCGACGGTCTCGGATTCCTGGCTGCCGCGCACGCAGTGCGGGGGCCAGGCGCCGAACTCGACCGCCTCGGGCTCGTGGGTATCCTGGGCCAGGAGCATGTGGCGAATGCCGTGCGCCCAGGCGCGGCGGAACAAGGCGGCGATAGGCTCGACGATGCGCCCGACGCGCGGGCTGGCCAGGGGGCCGGCCTTACAGAAGCCGTCGATTACGTCCACCGAGAGCAGGGCGGCCTGATCCGGGTGGGGAACGAGGGCGGCCATGGCAACCACGGGCAGCGCCTGGGTCCATTGCTCCAGGTAATCCAAAAACGCCTGGTTGTGCAAGGCGGTTTGAGCTTGTACTTCCATGGGTTAAAAAACCTCCTTTGTGTATAAATTACACTAACGGGCGCCAAAAAGAAAGGCGGATCTCCGCCCTATTGTGTAATTTCTACACTATTATAGCCAGAGATCGAGTCTTGTCAAGTGAGAGAAATGGCCAACACCGGAGTGAAGTGCCCAACTTCTTTCAGCAGGTCGGGCTTCCAAAGTGCCCCGCAGGGGTGCGCCCGACCGAACACGGCTGGCGAGGGACGCCGGCGTACCCGCGCCGTCTCGGGCATACCCCGGTGATCCGCGCGGGAGCGGGAAGACGGCCACCGCCCCACGATGACACGCTTTGCCGCGACCGGGGGCCGGTCCGACCGGAAAAAGAGGTGCGTTGGCAACGCAGCCTACAGAATTATTAGCAGGTCGGGCTTCCATTACAACGCCCCGATAGGGGTGCGCCCGACCGAACACGGCTGGCGAGGGACGCCGGCGTACCCGCGCCGTCTCGGGCATACCCCGGTGATCCGCGCGGGAGCGTGAAAGTTGGCTTTCGCTCCTGGCGCGGTCCGGCCGGGGCGCCGGGGCCGCCGGCCGCCGCGATGGAGGGGCATGGCTTGCCGGATCGCTCTAGCCAACCTACGCACGGTCGGTCTCCCCCAGGCCGCAGAACCCCTTCCATTAGCCGGCCAAGATAGGGATCCCCACCTTTATTAGCAGGTCGGGCTTCCAAAGTGCCCCGCAGGGGTGCGCCCGACCGAACACGGCTGGCGAGGGACGCTGGCGTACCCGCGCCGTCTCGGGCATACCCTGGTGATCCGCGCGGGAGCGTGAAAGTTGGCTTTCGCTCCTGGCGCGGTCCGGCCGGGGCGCGGGGGCCGCCGGCCGCCGCGATGGAGGGGCGTGGCTTGCCGGATCGCTCTAGCCAACCTAGGCCGGGTCGAGAATCTTCTTTCGGATCGCTTCCTGGTATTCCCCATTTACTTTCCCCTATTGAAGCGGGTATTTGTGTCGATTATACTTATGAAGATTCAGTTGGGGATGGAAAAAATTAGACTGCCCGGCCATGCTGGGGGAGCATGCCATTGGGGCCGAGGCAGAATTACGAGATGGGTGTTGGTGCGG
>JAAZNB010000361.1 GCA_012798515.1 Chloroflexota bacterium | reverse complement strand
TGGCGACGTAATTGGCCTCTTTGGCCGCCGCGCGGTGGGTGGTATACAGCACCAGATCGTGACCGGAAATTCCCAACTCGACATCGATCCCACGCATAATTTCCCCTATATAACCGGTGCCCAGGTCGGGCACCAGGACGCCAACTACTTTGGATACGCCACTGGCCAGGCTGCGCGCCTGGTGGTTGGCCACGTAACCCAGGCGGTGGATGGTCTCGAGGACCCGCTGGCGGGTCTCACTTTTGACGTGGGCATCCTGGTTGAGCACACGCGAGACGGTGCCAAAAGAGACACCGGCCTCGGTGGCAACATCGACAATAGTAACTTTATTCGGGCGTTTGGCCATGATATGGAAGCGTTCCCACCTTGGGATAATCGATATGGAGGGTCAGGTTAAATGAGTGACGGGTGAGTAGCGAATGGAAGCGTTGTCACGTTGTTTTTGGTGTATTTTCCGCCCTATAATAGAAAAACAAGTGTTTTATAACGTTATTTTGATTGATTTATGATGCAATCGATGTAAATTGCTATAATATTGGAAGCGTTTCCAAGAAAACTATAGCACGTTTGGCAGGTGAAGTCAAGTAAATGCATTAAAACCTCCATATCCGTGACGAGATGCGCGTAGCGATCCACACCGGGCACCCAGGGTTAACATCCACACGCTCATCCGCAAGGCGGCCGGCGACGGGTTGGACTACACATACGGCGCCCCTGGGCCAGCCGTTAAGGCGCTCTACTGCCGGGAGCTGGCCGCGGTGGTGGGGCGGCCCGCCTGGCCGGAGTTTGGGCCTTTGCCCGGGACGTCTCCGCCGGCATCTATAAATCGTTCGAGCCCCTGCAGCTCGAACAGCGGTGCGTGGCTACCTCTCGGCTGCTGGCCGAGGCCTTCGATCCGGGCCGGGCATATTTAATTTCGGATGGGTGGGAAAAGGGTGGTGGATAGGATGGGGGGAGCGGTACTGCTCCCCCCATCCTATCCTATCCACAAACTTGATGTTCAATAGTGGGACGTGGTCAGCTGCTTGCCCTTCAAGGGGAAGGCACACATGCGTTCTTCATCGTTCAGTGCGCGGCGGGCTTCGTCGCGCACATTATTTACCCCAGAAAAGAATTCGCGCATCATGACCACGGATAGATACTTGCCGCGCGGGGTCAAATAAAAGGCATCTCGGTCAACGTGTGAAAACGAACCGGCCAGCAGCATGAACAGCATTTCGATCATCAGGCCAAACTCAGCCGGGATGCCAAAGGATTCCTTGAAGCGCTGGCGATTGAAGCGCAGGCTGAAGAGCTCCATCATGAACCGGTAGCGCATTTGCTCGCGTTTGCCATAAGATTGCTTGGCGGAAACCGACATGCGCCCGGCGTCGATAGCCTGGCCGTATTCCCGCAGCGAGAAGGTGTTTATATATAACGTTCCGTTGAGGAAGCTGAAAGCGCCCGAGCCCAGTCCGACGTACTCTTCGCTCTCGACGATATACTCGTCGAGCATACCGGTGCCCTGGCGCAGAAAGGTCCAGGCGGACATTGGCTTGAAATCGGCGGCTAACTGGTTGAGAATGATTTCGTACAGGTGTGCTTCTCGCCCATAATCGACCTTGCCCACC
>JAAZNB010000360.1 GCA_012798515.1 Chloroflexota bacterium | reverse complement strand
TGAACGACGTCAAAGTCACCACCCCGACGGTGATCATCTCCGGCGACGAGCTGCGCTGTGGCCGGGTTAACCTGCAAATATTGATCAAGCCGCGCTGAGAGGCTGGGCAAACCTGGCGCGCCAACCATCCTCCATGCCGGGGAAGAGCCCTTTTGTTAGCAGGTCGGGCTTCCATTATTATGCACCGATAGGGGTACGCCCGACCGAACACGGCCGGCCCGGAACGCCGGCTTACCCGCCCCGTCTCGGGCATACCCCACTGATCCACTCGGGAGTGTGAAAGTTGGCTTTCACTTCCGGCGCGGGCCGGCCGGGGCGCCGGGGTGGCAATCCTCCGGGACAGAGGATCACGATTTGCCAGATCGCTCTAGCCAACCTACGCACGGTCGGTCTCCCCCAATCCGCAGAGCTCCTTCTATTAGCAGGTCGGGCTTCCATTATTATGCCCCGATAGGGGTACGCCCGACCGAACACGGCCGGCCCGGAACGCCGGCTTACCCGCCCCGCCTCGGGCATACCCCACTGATCCGCTCGGGAGCGTGAAAGTTGGCTTTCGCTTCCGGTGCGGGCCGGCCGGGGCGCCGGGGTGGCAATCCTCCGTGACGGAGGAGCATGCTTTGCCGGATCGCTCTAGCCAACCTACGCAAGGTTGGTTTCCCCCAATCCGCAGAGCCCCTTCTATTAGCAGGTCGGGCATGGAAGCCCGACCGAACACAGCCGGCCAGGAACGCCGGCCTACCCGCCCCACCCCAGGGTCAACTGCGTTCGGCCACGGCCAGCAGCGAGGTCCCGAAAGGCAGCCGCCAAAAATTCCCCAACCACCAGGCTTCGATCGATAACAGCCCGGCCAGGATTGCGTTGATACCCGGCACGATCCGCAGTTCATCCACCGCCCGGTCGTGGACGTCTTGCTCGTCCGTCACCGCTCCCCCGGCGGCCACTTTGCGGTTCAACCACACCATGGGAAAAATGGTCGCCATGGAATAGCTGCAAAAACGCACTTTCAGGCCGGCCCGCTCCAGTTTTTGCACCAGTTCCGGACGAGTATAGCGGCGCACGTGGTGACTGGCTTCGTCAAAATAACTCCACAGGCCGGGGTAAGCCGGCACGGTGATGAGCACGATCCCCCTGGGCGACAACATGGCCCGCAGGCTGGCCAGCACGGCCTCATCTTCCGGGATATGCTCCAGGACGTCGAAAATTCCTACCAGGTCGAAAAGGCGGGCAAAGGGCGGGTGGTGCAAATCGGCCTGCACCAGGCCGCAATGCACCCGCCGGCGGGCAAACTGTAAGCCCTCGCTGAACAGGTCCATGCCGGTCAGGTGGGCCGCCCCACAGAAGGGCTCTAACACGCGCAGGACGTTGCCTGTGCCGCACCCGATCTCGACCGCCTGGAATTCCTGCGGGAGCCGGGGAAAGGCCTTGCGCAGCTGCCTCAACAAGATGCGATTACGCCCCAGGAACCAGAAGTGCCTTTGTTCCGCGGCAAACAACGGATCGAAATATGTGGGATCGTAGCCGTCCTGGCTGCTGGTATGAGCTTGGTTTTGCACAGACGTCCTCCTGCGGCGCCCGGGCGCCGCCTTGCACAAAGTGTTTGTTATTCTAATCGATAATCCCGCCCGGGAAGGCGCCAATCTTCTCTCCCTCCACTCTTAGAAAAGGCTCACTTTTCGAGACGCTCAAACGTCTTTTTGTGTGCTATGATTACCTCGGATCGAGAAAAATAACCGCACAGGAGATGAGACAATGGCAAACGCACCGGTCTTGGCCGTCATCGGGGGGTCTGGTCTCTACGAATTTTCTGCCCTGACAGACACAGAGACCTACGATGTCGATACGCCGTTTGGAAAACCCAGCACACCGGTTGTGATCGGAAAGATCGGCGATAAAACGGTGGCTTTCCTGGCTCGCCACGGCATCGGCCATCACATTCTTCCTACCGAAATCAACAACCGCGCTAACATCTATGCCCTCAAATCCCTGGGGGTCAAACGCATCCTGGGCGTCAGCGCCTGCGGCTCGCTGCGCCTGGACTATGCCCCGGGAGAGATCATCCTCCCCGACCAGTTGATCGACTTCACCCGCCAGCGAGCGAACTCCTTCTTCGGCGAAGGTCTGGTGGCGCACATCGGTTCGGCCGACCCATTTTGCAGCGATCTGTCTGCGATGGCCTTCCAGGCCCTCAACCAGACCGGGGCCACCGTCCACCGGGGTGGAACCCTCATCACCATCGAAGGTCCGCGCTTCTCGACCAAGGGCGAGTCGCATCTATTCCGGTCCTGGGGCATCTCGATCATCGGCATGACCACCTCGCCGGAAGCCTTCCTGGCGCGGGAGGCAGAGATGTGTTATTCCGCCGTGGCGCACGTCACCGATTACGACGTCTGGCACAGCTCCGAAGAACCGGTCAGCGTCGAAATGGTCATCCGCACCCTTCAACAAAACACACACCTGATTCAAGACGCCATTGTGGGTCTGGTGAAGAGCCTTCCTGCAGAGACGCACTGCGACTGCGAGCACGCCCTGGAAAAAGCTATCCTGACCCGCAAGGATCGCATCCCCGCGGAGACCCGGCAAAAATTAGGCCTGTGGGTGGAGAAATACCTGGCTTCGTGATTGCGATATACCCTTCGTCCAGTTTGATACAGGATCAGATACAAAGCCGCTTGATGAAGCTGGCCGGCCTGTTCATGTTCCTGTTTTCCCTGACGTTGACCGTCTCCCCTGCCGCCAGGATCCACTCCTGGGACGCGCCCTATCGCTGGCTGCACTGGATCGGCTTTTTCGTCTGGCTGGCCTGCTCGGCAATCCTGCACCGTCTCATCCAGAGCAAGCTGCCCGATCGCGACCCGTACATCCTGCCGGTAGCCCTGTTGTTGGCCGGCTGGGGTCTGCTGACCATCTGGCGGCTGGATGCCGTCTTCGGGCTGCGCCAGTCCGCCTGGCTGGGGGTGGGCACCCTGGCCATCTACCTCGGGCTGCGCGTGCCACGCTTGCTCTTCCTGCTGCGTAAATACAAATACATCTGGCTCACCGGCGGCTTGCTGCTGACGGCCATGACATTTCTGTTCGGCACCTACCCCGGTGGGGAAGGACCTCGCTTGTGGCTGGGTTGTTGCGGCATTTACATGCAGCCTTCCGAACCGCTCAAGCTGCTCCTGGTCGTTTACCTGTCCGCCTATTTCGCCGACCGCCTCAGGGACCGCTTCTCCCTGATCCAGCTGCTCAGCCCCACGCTCATCCTGGCCGGCGCCGCCCTGGTCATCCTGCTGGCCCAACGCGACCTGGGCACGGCCTCCATCTTCATCACCCTGTACTTCCTGATCGTTTATCTGGTCACCGGCAAAAAACGCATCCTGCTCTTTGGCGCCGCGGTAGTCCTCATCGCCGGGCTGGCCGGCTACCAGCTGTTCGACGTCATCCGCCTGCGCGTGGACGCCTGGCTCAATCCCTGGGCAGATTCCTCCGGCCGGTCGTATCAAATCGTCCAATCGCTGATCGCCATCGCTGCCGGGGGCGTCTTTGGCAGCGGCGCCGGGTTGGGCAGCCCTTCTCTGGTCCCCGTGGCGCATTCCGATTTTATCTTTGCCTCCATTGCCGAAGAATTTGGCCTGGTGGGCATCACTGGCCTGATCGTCTTGATCGCCCTGCTGGTCAGCCGCTGCCTGCGCACCGCCCTGTATGCGCCCAACCGTTACCAGCGCTTCCTGGCCGCCGGGCTGGGCGGCTATTTCACCGTGCAAAGCATCCTGATCATCGGCGGGAACCTGCGCCTGGTGCCGCTCACCGGCGTGACCCTGCCGTTCGTCTCGTACGGCGGCTCCTCTCTGGTGACCTCCTTCCTCTCGATTCTGCTTCTGCTGCTCATCAGCAGCCGCACCGACGAAGCCGCGCCCCTGCCCGACCCGCAGCCTTACACGCTGGTCTCTTCCGGTTTGCTGCTGGGGCTGGGCGCCGTGGCGCTGATCGGTGGCTGGTGGGGTTTCTTCCGCGCCGGTGATCTTCAATCCCGCACCGACAACCCGCGCTGGGCTATCGCCGACCGCTATTCTCCGCGGGGGGCGATCCTGGACCGCAACAATGGCACTATCGTCCAGACCACCGGGGAAGCGGGGGATTACACCCGCCAGCTGCTCTACCCGCAGCTCTCGCCCGTCACCGGCTATACGCATCCTGCCTACGGCCAGACCGGCCTGGAAGCCAGCATGGACGGCTATCTGCGCGGTATGGAGGGCACCCCCACCTCGACCATCTGGTCCTACGAGCTGCTCTACGCCCAACACCCCCCCGGCCTCGACCTGCGCCTCAGCATCGACCTGGACCTGCAAAAGATTGTCGACGAACAACTCGGCGACCACCGCGGGGCCGTGGTGGCGCTCAATGCCCGCACCGGGGAAGTCCTGGTCATGGCTTCGCATCCCAACATCGACCCCAACCAGATCGACGCCCAATGGGATACCTGGATTCAGGAACAATCTGCGCCCCTCATCAACCGCGCCACCCAGGGCCTATACCCACCCGGCACAGCCCTGGCGCCCTTCTTCCTGGCCCAGACCGGCAACATCGACGATTTACCTGCCCTGCCGGGTTCCCTGGGATACATTTCTGGGGATTTACGCCTGTTCTGTCTGCAAAGTTCTTCTGCCCCTACCTGGGCTACGGCCATCACAGGCGGCTGCCCGG
>JAAZNB010000359.1 GCA_012798515.1 Chloroflexota bacterium | reverse complement strand
CAGGTACAGCGAGACCTGTACCGGGTGATGGGCGAGGTGGCGGCTACGCCAGACCAGGCAGAGAAATTCCGCGCCATCGGCGCCGAACAGGTCGGCTGGCTGGAGGAGTCTATCGAGCGCCTCCAGGTTGGGGTCGAGATGCCGGGAGAATTCATCGTCCCGGGGGACACGCTGCCGGCGGCCATGCTAGACGTAGCCCGTACCATTGCCCGCCGCGCCGAACGACGCCTGGTGGAGCTCTTCCATCAGGGGGAGCTGGGCAACCCGGAGTTACTGCGCTATTTGAACCGCCTCTCTTCTCTGTGTTATGTAATCGAATTGAAAGAACACCACGAGTCCGGTATCGACCGGCCGACCTTAGCCAGAAAGTAGGTTAGTTTTTATGACGGGCACTCTGATCAACGTAGCCGGCATCATCATCGGAGGCGCGCTGGGAACGATCCTGGGAAACCGCCTGCCCGAACGCGTGCGGCAGACGGTCGTTTCCGTGCTGGGGCTGTTCACCCTGGCGTATGGTTTACAGCTTTTCTTGCAAACCAGCAACTCCCTGATCGTCCTGGGTAGTTTGATGGTAGGTGTCCTGCTGGGGGAGTGGTGGCAGGTTGAGAACGGCTTGAAAAAGCTGGGCGAATGGTTACAGCGGCGCCTGGTGCGCCAGGGCGAGGCCGGGGCGCAGTCGTTGTTCATCAAAGGCTTTGTGACTTCTTCGCTGGTGTTTGCCATCGGTCCGGTAGCCATCCTGGGCTCGATCCAGGACGGAATGACCGGGGATTTTAGCCTCCTGGCTGTCAAATCGGTCCTGGATGCCTTTGCCGCGCTGGCTTTTTCCTCTTCATTGGGGGTAGGCGTGATCTTCTCCTCGCTGGTCATCCTGGTCTACCAGGGGAGCATCTCGCTCCTGGCCAACCAGGTGCAGGCCCTGGTCAGCGACGCGATGATGACCGAGATGATCGCCGTCGGCGGAGTGCTCTTGATGGCCATTGCAGTGGGCAACCTGCTGGAGCTGCGCCCGATCCGTACGGGCAGTTTCCTGCCGGCACTGCTGGTGGCTCCCATCCTGGTGGCATTGCTGGGCTGGCTGGGGGTCGCTATCCCATAAAAACAGTCCTCCCCAGGCTTGTGGATGGGCCAAGCAGGATAAAAAAAGTAACTACTCAGTCTGAGAAGAAAGGTTCTCCGACTTTGGGGGTGAATGGGCTGCGCAGCAGCCCATTCACCCCCAAAGTCGGGCTTCTTTGCGCTAACAGCTGAGTGGTTACAAAATAAGAACTCCTCACTGTCGCGGTGAGGAGTTCTTATTCCACCTGTTTGGCAATTTGGCGAAAAGTTATTTATTGGGCTTTGGCCAGTTCGGCGTCGATGGTCTGGGCCAGGAGGTCGGCGGTGACCAGGGTCCCGTTGACCAGGAAAGAAGGCGTCTGGTAGACCTGATTTTCCTGGCTGTAGGTCATGTTATCGATGACCTGCTGTTTGTATTTACCACCGTTGTAACACTGGTTGAAGGCATTGCTATCCAGGCCGGCCTCGGAGGCAAACGCCGATAGGCGACGGTCGTTGAAGGCGCCGATGTTCTCCCCGGTCTGGTTGGCGAACAAGAAATCGTGGTACTCCCAGAACTTATTCTGGTCACCGGCGCAGTAAGCGGCCGCGGCGGAATTATCCGATTCCTTGGTAGCGGCGTTGTCGTCGATGAAGCTCAACGGCGTGAAGGTGAAATACGCCTTTCCGGTCTCGACGTAGTCCGTCACGATCTGGTGCTCCATATTCTGCCAGAAGTTCTGGCATCCGGGGCATTGAAAATCGGCGAATTCCTCGACGTGGACCGGCGCATCCGGATCGCCCATGGCCAATCCTTGCGCATTGGGGCGGGGGAACGATTCGGGGGTAGCGATGTCGCCCACCGGTTGAAGGCTGGGCCAGATCAATACTGCGGCAATCAGCAAAGCGAAGCCGGCGATGATGGCGATAATAGTGATTCGCTGGCGATTCTGAGCGCGCTGGCGTTTCAAGCGAATATCTTCCCGTTTACCCATCTTTTCCTCCAAAACTCTTGACTGTAAGGAAGTTATTATAACGTCGGTTGCGGATAGAAGGCAAAGAGATGTCTTGGAGCAATTGCCCCGAAAGCATCTCTTTGTCTGGCACCGAATTCCCGTATTATAAAATAATCCTGGTGGCTTGACCACCGGGTGCAAAACCAATGTGAGGATTTTCTAATGACAGGGAATGACCCTGTCCCCCTTGCGCATGTGCAAAAAGGTTGGATTGATAAATGGCATTTATAGCTGTTGGAAAAAGTGCCCTATCCCTTCGAGCGCAGCGAAAAGAACGGTCCCCCGGCCAGGGGGATGATCGGCCGGCCTCAAGGCTCCCGGTGCAAATAGATAGGGAAACTCTCCCCGGTCAGTTCGAACCCGGTTTTCTGGTAGAGAGTGATAGAGTTGATGTTGTCGTGCTGCGTGTTCACCGTCACGTGCCAGATATCCCGGTGGACGGTTTCGGCCAGGAAGTCGTCAAGCAAGGCCGAGCCAATGCCCAGGCGCTGGTATTCCTGGCTCACGGCCAGGCGGGCCAGGTGGTGGCTGTACAACGTGCTGGTGCTCATCTGGTAGCCGATGACCTGGCGGCCGGGCAGCTCGGCCACGGTGGCATAGGCCGATTGTTCGAACGCCAGCCGGAGCCCGGTGGCCGACAGCTGCCACAGCGGGTCGAAGGCGCCATGATCCACCTCGGCCACGGCGGGCAAGTCTGCGGCGCGCATCTCACGGATGTGCACCCGGCTTTCGAATGGGGTGGGGAGAGCGCCGTTGTAATGCCAGGCCAGGACGACGATGTCCTGGTGGTGCACAAAGCCGTTCCGTCTGAGGATGGTGGTGAACCAGTCTTGCAGGGCCAGGGCAGCCAGCGGCGCGGGGGGCAGCTGGGCCAGGCTCTCGCAGACGTGGGGGAAGAGTAAATCCCAAACCTGTTCGGGGGCCAGGTAAGAGGCGCAGGCAAACAGGCGCACCCAGGCCGCCTCGGGCGGGTCTGGCTGGCAGCCCAGGGCGCCGAGGAGATGGTGGTTCTCCTCCAGCACCCAGAAAGGCTGGTGAGCTACCCAGTCCAGCGGGTTGCGCCAATCCAGGTGGCGATGGACGAAACGGTGATTGTTGAATAAAGATTGGATTTCACCCCGGTCGAATTCAGCGGCTGGCCGGACGATATAGTCGGATGGCATTGGCATAGTTGAGATGGTCTTCTCGTGACCCGGGTTGGGATAGGATTTCATGGCGATCGAAAAAAAGTCCGGCCCAGGGTTACTGCAACATGCGCAAGGGCACTTCGAGCAGTTTCTTGAGCAGTTTTTCTTTTACGGATAGCTTTTCTTTGCGCGCCAGCGAGGCGCGCATACTTGCCAGCGCCTCGAATTGTCGCCCGCTTTTTAACTGGAGCTCCGAGATGCGCTGCATGACGATGGCGTAAGCTCCCTGGTCTCCGGTTTCAGACAGCAGACCGCCAGCTCGCTGGTAGACGGCCAGGGCCTCTGGGGCGCGCCCCAGGGCTTGCAGGGCGGCGGCCTGGTTTCCCAGGGCCAGCGCCTGGCGATGGCGATCGCCGGCCTGGGCAAAGGTCTCTTCGGTGCCCAGCACGGCCTGCAAAGCTGCCTGGGCGTCTCCGCCTTGCAGCAGCGCCACACTGTGGTTGTTGTGGTTCTCGGCGCAGCGCAGTGGCTCCCCTTCGGCCAGAAATTGCTCGGCCGCCTGCGCGAAAAGCTCACCGGCTCGCGCGTAGCGGCCGGCCTGATATTCTGTTTGAGCTGCTTTTTCCAGCGCTGTGCCTGTGGAAGGTGACATGGTTCTAGTAGGTGATCTCCAGCAGCCCCTCGGCCACGGCCCGCAGCTTCTCGACGGACAGCTCGCTGAGCCGGATGGCCAGCTGGATGTAAGGATAATTCACCGGCCTGGAAACAAAGGAGCGCAGATCGGAAGGCATATCCAGGTATTTCTGGATGTCTTTCTGGTTCATGCGCCATTCGCCGATCAGGCTGTTGCTATCGAAGAATTCCTCCACCGAGAGGCCTAACTCGGCCGAGATCACTTCTAACTCCGGCAGAGGGATGGCCAGCAGGCCGAGTTCGTACTGGCGGAGCTGCTCTTCAGGCAGCCTGGTTTTTTCGGCCAGGGCTGCCAGAGAAAGCTTGTTCTCGTTGCGGATCTGGCGCAGCCTTGCCCCGATGATGCGATTGCGCAACTGGCGCAGGCGTTCCCCGTTCTGGGCTGTGTCTCCGCTGGCTCCGTTGGCGGCCAGTGCCCGGGTACCCCAGAAGTGTTCCAGCGGGACGTTCAGGTAAAAAGCCAGGGCTTCCAGGATGGGCAAGGAAGGCGCGACTTCTCCCTTTTCGAAACGTTGAAATTCTTCGGAGGTCACCTGGACCGCCTGAGCGCATTCTTGGATCGATTTCCGGGAAGCAACACGGGCGTCATAGATGAGAACACCTAATTTGCGCCTGCGAATTGTGAGCAGTTTTTCTTGTTTGTCCATAATCATCCTTTGCTGCCTGGAAATTCAGAGATGCATTCAACCGGCTGCCGGTTGGGATATCTCAATTATAGCATCAGGCCAGGCGGCCGTGTTTTCCTCTTAGCGCCGCCGTGAGCCCAGGATCTCGGATAGGTTGGCGCCGAACACCTCCGGCCCGAGCTTGAAACCGGAAATCTCCAGGCGGGGGTAGAAGAGCGGGCGGATGCCGGTCGGCTTGAGCTCGCCGAGGACTTTGTTGTCCGAGCTCACCCCGGTCTGTTCGAAGCGGAAAATGTCGGTCATCACTACCGTGTCGCCTTCCATGCCGGCCACCTCGGTGATGGAGGTCACTTTACGACTGCCATCGCGCAGGCGGGACTGCTGGACGACCAGGTCCACGGCGGAGGCAATCTGTTCGCGAATAACCCGCACCGGCAGGTCCATGCCGGCCATCAGGCACAGGGTCTCCATGCGGGAGATGGAATCGCGCGGCGAGTTGGCGTGGATGGTGGTCAGGGACCCGTCGTGGCCGGTGTTCATGGCTTGCAGCATGTCCAGGGCTTCGCCGCCGCGCACCTCGCCCACCACGATGCGGTCCGGGCGCATCCGCAGCGAGTTGCGCACCAGGTCGCGGATGGTGACGGCGTTCCTGCCCTCAGAATTGGGGGGCTTGGTCTCCATGCGCACCACGTGGTCCTGCTGGAGCTGGAGCTCGGCGGCGTCTTCGATGGTTACGATACGCTCGTCGTTGGGGATGTATTCGGAGAGCACGTTCAACAACGTGGTTTTCCCCGAACCGGTGCCGCCGGAAATGACGATGTTCAGGCGGGATACCACACAGGCGCGCACGAAATCGGCCATGTTACGCGTAATCGAGCCTAAATCGATGAGCTGTTCGATCTTCAAGCGGCCCTTGGTGAATTTACGGATGGTGATGGTGGGTCCATCGATGGCCACCGGTGGAATGACGGCGTTGACGCGGGAGCCATCTGGCAGGCGGGCGTCAACCGTAGGCGTGTCGGCATCCACGCGCCTGCCCAGCGGGGTGACGATGCGGTCGATAACGCGCAGCACCTGGGTGTCGTCTTCGAACTGGACACTGGTACGCTCGAGCTTGCCCTTCCGCTCGATGTAGACGTTGTGGGCTCCGTTGACCATCACTTCCGTGATCTCAGGGTCGTCCAGCAGGGTCTGGATGGGCCCATACCCCAGTAATTCGTCGAGGACGTCGCGAAAGATTTGTTCGCGCAACACAGTGGGCAGCTGCAGGCGGGTAGACTGGTAGGCCTGTTGGAGCTGCTTGGTCAGCGCCTGGCGGCGCTGTTCTACCGGGACCGGGCTGGCTTCCATTTCACGTGTGACCACGTTGATAAGATAGGATTTCAGTTTACCGATTTCGGTGTTATGCAATTGGCCAGACTGTGAGGATGTCATTTGGATTCATCCGTACTAACAATATCGGAGACAGGAACTACCCATAAGATGTGTTCCCGGTTGACGGCGATAAAGTTCGTGCGCTGCAAGGCTTCGCCCTGGGCGGAGAAAATCGTCGCATCGGTCACTGCCAGAAAACGCTCTGGCAGGTTGACCTCGTCTTTGATACGGTCTTCTGGCCGGGTGTGAATGTTACCCCGGATGTGGTAATTTTCCAGCTGGATGTATACCTCTACCGGGGTTTTGGAGATGATCTGGGTAAAAATCTTCCCCTTTTCTTCAAAAGATCCGTACATGGTCCACTCCTGTGATGGCTTACCAGTAAGGCACAATATTGACAGGGCGCATCCCGGCCTGGTTTCCGGAAGGCGAAGCGGTGCGGTTCCTTAAAACCGCTCGCCGGGTTCTTTTTCCATGGGGGGCATCAGGTAGCCCAACCCGGCCCGGGTAACGATGTGCGCCGGGGAGTGTGGATTGTCTTCCAGCTTCTGGCGCAGGCGGGCGATACTCACCCACAGGATCTCTTTGTCGTCTTTGTAGGAAGGCCCCCAGATGGCCACCAGCAGGTCTTCGGCCGAAAGCACCTGGCCGACGTGGTGGGCAAACTGGATCAGCAACCGGTATTCTGTGGCCGACAGAAACACCGGGCGGTTCTCTTTCCATACCTCGGCGCGGGCAAAATCGATCTTCAGGTTGCCATGTACGAAGAAACGGTTTTGCACGACCTGCTCTGTGGTGTGGGCACGGCGCAGTACGGCGCGGACGCGGGCCACCAGCTCGGTGGCCGAGAAAGGTTTGACCACGTAGTCATCTGCGCCAACGTCCAGGCCGCGCACGCGATCCTGCTCTTCTCCCCGGGCTGTGACCACAATGATGGGAACGTTGGAAAACTGGCGGATACGTTCGCAGGTGCTGATACCGTCCAGCTTGGGCATCATGACGTCCAGAATCACCAGGTCGGGGTGGCGGCTCGAAACCATTTCGAGGGCATCTTCCCCATTGCCACAGGCAATGATATCGTAGCCTTCCTTCTCAAGGTTCACCTTGAGGAGATGTTGGTACAGAATTTCGTCATCAACCACCAAAATCAAGGTCATAGCTCACTGTCTCCAAAGATATTTTCGCTCATTGATCCGGAACCTGTACGTGTGCCGGTAAAAAGATTTCGAATGTCGTACCCTGCCCGATGGTGGATGTTGCCGCGATCTGCCCTTTGTGCGCCTGGATAATCTGTTTGCAGATGTACAACCCCAATCCTGATCCCCGGATGCCTGGCGGTTGTTCCGGGTTACGGTAGAAGCGATTAAAGATGAACGGAAGGTTCTGTTCGGTGATCCCGGGGCCGAAATCCTGGATGGCGATGTAAGTGCCCCGGTCGTTCTGGCGGACAGTGATGAGCACGTCCGAACCGGGAGCGTATTTATCGGCGTTGCTGAGGATGTTCTCGAAGACCTGCGCAATGCGGCGCGGGTCGGCTCTCACCGGGAGGAGATTGCCTTCCACCTTGAGATGCACAGCCATGTTGGGATGGTGCAGCCTGGCCCAGGTGATGACGTCGTTGATCAGCCCGTCGGGGCGCACCGGTTGGAGGCGCATCTCCAGCTGCCCCGATTGCAGGCGGGCGGAATCCAGCAGGTTATCGATCAGCTCTTGCAGGTGATCGGTCTCCTGGTCGATGATGTGCAGGAATTCTTGCTGGGTCACCTGGTCCCAGGTGGTATCTTCGCGCAGCAGGGTAGTGGTATAGCCCTTGATGAACCCCAGGGGGTTACGCAGCTCGTGGGTGATGGTAGAGATAAAATCCTGTTGCAGCTGGGCCTGCTGGTGTTGTTGTTCCAACAAAGTATACGAAGATTGCAAATTCTTGCGTTCGACCAGTGAGGCAATCTGGTTGGCGATGAACTCGGCCAGTTTGATGTTCTCGGGCGTAAAGAAGGGGCCTCCAAAGCGGATGAAGATCATCGAGCCCAGGAAGCGCCGGTTGACCATGAGGGGAATGCCCAACAGGTGTGGCTGTTTCAGGCGATCCGGTTCGGTGTTGCCCGCGGTGGGTTGTTCCAGATGAATCTGGCGCGAGGAAGCCACCTTATTGGCGATAATTTCTCCCCAGGCAATGTCGGCTTCGGCGCGGCGGCCACGTCCCAGGGCTTTGGCATACATGATCTCGAGGTTCTCCTGGTCATTGGTGACCAGGTAAACGGCGAGGTTGTCGACAATGAAAATAGAGCGAACGACCTGAGCGATCTGTTCGAGGGCAGGTTTCCATTCAGCCGACTGTGCAACGATGTGGCTGATGGCATATAAATGTTCGAGTTTTACAATGTCGGGAGGAGGTTTTAAATTGTTCATCTCCCACCTCTGCTTTCTACAGAACTTTCCGGAGAGTGTTCAATCCCGCTTCGGTTGTTTTTCGGCAGTTCTGAGGTAAAACTCAAATTTACTACCCAGGCCTGGCTGCGAGTGGACGCGGATTTTAGAGCCGTGACTGTCTAAAATCTTGCGAACCAGGGCTAGTCCTAATCCGGTTCCCCCAAAACGCCGTGTAGAAGACCCATCCAACTGGTGAAATGGTTCAAAAATTTCTTCGAATTTATCCGGAGAAATACCAATACCGGTGTCTTCTACGCTTACGGTGACAAACTGATCGATTTGTTCTGCCCGCAAGGTAACTTTACCACCGGCCGATGTAAATTTTATCCCATTATCGATCAATTGGGAAATCACCCAGGCGATTTTGTCCGCGTCGGCTTTTACGAAGGGCAATGAGGGCGCCAGGTTGAGGTGGAGGGTGACCTGATGTTCGTTGGCTTTGGTGATCGATTGGTTGATGATGGCCAGCCCGAGGTTGGCCAGGTTGACGGGGTGCACGTCCAGGGCAATCGTGCTGCGCTCGGCGGTCGAAAAGAGGATCAAATCCTCGATCAGGTGCTCCAGGCGCTCTGTGCTGCGCTGCATGATGTGCAGGGCCTGATCCTGACTCTGGCTCAACGGCCCCAGATCCTGGGAGAGGAGCAACTCCAGGTAGCCTTTCAGGTGGGTGAGCGGGGTGCGCAGCTCGTGCGAGATATTGGAAATGAAGTTGGCCTTGAGCTGGTTCAGCTCGGCCAGCTTATTAAGCGCCCGTTCCAGCTCGGCGGTGCGCTGCTGGACGCGTTTTTCGAGCTGCAAGTTGGCATCCTGTAAAGCATTCCGGAGCTGGATGATCTGTTCGGTGATGGCCTCGTCCAGGCTGGACTGATCGATCAGGCCCAGCTCGATCAAGATCGAGCCCAGCAGCGGCGGAGCCGAGTTGGCGTCGCGATAGGCAGCTTGATGATCCAGGGCATTTTGTAGATCGGCAGCCGTGATCAGGCCTCGCTCGACGAGGTGTTCGCCTAAACGAGGGACCAGGACTTCGGGTTTAAGCTGTTTGCGTTTTTCCATTCCCTAACCAGTATCTTTATGATTGCCATACCCATTCCCCGGCAATCATGGTGGCGTCGACGTGAAGTTGGAACAGCGCTTCGGGGGGCAGGGTGAATGGATCTGTATTCAAGACAATGAGGTCGGCCGCATAGCCGGGCGCCAGGCGTCCAAAACGGCGTTCCTGGCCGGCCGCGTAGGCGGGGCCCAGGGTGTAACCGGCCAGGGCCTGTTCCAGGGACAGGCGTTGTTCGCCATACCAGCCCTGTGGGCCGGGCTCGCCGTTCTGGCGCCGGCGGTTGACAACAGCGTGGATACCCCAGAATGGGTTGGGCGATTCGACCGGGGCGTCCGATCCAAAGGCCATGACCGTGCCCAGCTGGCTCAACTGGCGATAAGCGTAGGCGTATCTGGCGCGCGTTCCCCAGAACTGGTCGGCGGCGTACATGTCCGACGTGGCGTGGATGGGTTGAACGGAGGCGACGATGCCATAGCGGGCAAGGAGGGGCAGGTCTTCGGGGGCGAGCACCTGGACGTGCTCGATGCGGTGGCGCAGGGCAGGGAGCCCGTGCAGGCGTTCGTAATCGCGCAGCCGGGCATAGGCGTGGAGCACCTCGCGGTTGGCGCGGTCACCGATAGCGTGGATGGCCAGGTTGAAGCCGTTGTGTACGGCCTGCTGCCCGTGGGCCAGGATTTGGGCGCTGTCGAGGAAAAGCATGCCCAGGTTATCCACTTCGTTTTCGTAGGGCTGCAACATGGCGGCGGAGTGTGGGCCGAGGGCCCCGTCCGAAAAGAGCTTGACCGCCCCGATGCGCAAAAAATCGTCGCCAAAACCGCTGCGCAGGCCTACAGCCACAGCATGGGGCAGGTCTCCCAGGGGAATGCCCTTGACCACGCGCAAACGTAGCTCACCGGCCTGGTGGAGCATTTGCAGAGCGACGAAACAACGCCGCGAGTCGTAATCGTGTACCCCGGTCAACCCCAGCGACCACAGGTGTG
>JAAZNB010000034.1 GCA_012798515.1 Chloroflexota bacterium | reverse complement strand
TATTTCGAACAGCAGGCCGGCGGTAAGGATTATTTTGTGGTGACTTCCCTGGACGAGTTGGACCAGCAGCCTGAGCTGCGCCAATATCTTTACCAGCATTTCGCCGTGCTGCACGATTCAGACGATTACCTGATCTTTGATATGCGCCAGCCGGCCGTGCCCATGGGATCCGATGGACGCTAATCTTGAGCAGGAATGGGCCGGCAAACCAGGGCGCCTGGCTGCGCTGCTCTACGGGCTGGGTGGGCTGGCTTTCCTGCTGCCGTTGGGCGTGTTTGCGCTGACCGGCTTCCAGACGCGCTACTGGGCGGACGATTACTGTTTCAGCGCGGCGCTCAAGACGGATGGTTTCTGGCAGGCGCAGGTGTCCTTCTACCAATCCACTTCGGACCGTTATGCTGTCTTGCCCCTCATCGGCATCAGCGAATGGTTCGGTGAGCACAGCATCCAGATCCTACCCGGGCTGGTCATTGTCCTGTTCCTGGCCGCGGTGACCTGGCTGTTGTGGGAGCTGCACACCGCGCTGCAATTATCCATCCCCCGGGGCATGGCTTTTCTCCTGGCCGGTATGGGGGTGTTCTTCGTCCTGTTGCAGGCGCCCAACCGTTTCCAGGTGCTTTACTGGCGTTCGGGGCTGCTGACTTACCTGATGCCGTTGGTCACAATCAGCGCCCTGGCAGCCTGGATCCTATATGGCAGGCGGGCCTACCGGACGAAACGGCTGTGGCCATACCTGACCGCCATTTTCCTGTTTGCGTTTCTCTCGGCCGGCTTCTCGGAGACTTCTACGGTCATGCAGGCAGCCGGGCTGTTCCTGGGATTGGCGGCGCTCCTCTGGCGGCGCCAGTGGGCCGGGCGGGGTACGGCCCTGTGGCTGGCGTTCGCGGCGTTGGCCGGCACACTGCTGGGCATAGCCGTGCTGCTGCTCTCGCCTTCGGTGTGGCTGCGCCAGGCGCACTTCGCTGCCCCACCGGGAGCTTTTGCCCTGGCGTTGACCTCGCTGCGTTACGGCCTGGACTTTGCCCTCGATACGTTCAAGACCCAGCCCCTGCCGGTGGCAGTCTCGTTAGCCGGGCCGGCCCTGGCGGCGTTTACCCTGCCCCGGGGTGGGAGGATGAAGATTTCGCTGGCGCAGGCGGGGCTGGCAGGGGTGGGCGTCGTGTTGCTCGGCCTGCTGCTGGTGGTGTCTGCCATCGTCCCCAGCGTGTTTGCCCAATCGGCCTACCCCGAGGGGCGGGCATTGATCGTGCCGCGCTTCGTTTTGACGGGGACGACGATGGCCGTGGGGTGGATCGCCGGCCGGGTGGCCGCTGCATACCTGTTGACTGGCCGGGCAAGCCGGCCGCTGCGCCTGTTGGCCGCCCTGGCCCTGGGACTGCTATTTCTCTACCCTCTGCGTTCGGCGTATTTGAACCTGGCTGAGGTGCAAACATCCCAGGCCCGCGCCGTGGCCTGGGACGAGCGGCATGCCTCGATCCAGGCTGCCATTGCAGCCGGTGACCAGCGTCTACACGTGGCAGGCATGGACAGCGTGGCCGGCTTGATGGAACTGGGCCCCGACCCGGACATGTGGGTCAACCACTGCGCGGCCGGATTTTATGGTATAGAATCGATCCAGACCGACGAATAGGAACGACTTTCATGCTCGTATCGATTGTGACCCCTTCTTTCAATCACGCCAGATTCCTGGAGACCACCATGCGCTCGGTGCTCGACCAGGATTACCCTGAGCTGGAATACATTGTGGTCGATGGCGGTTCGACGGATGGCACCCCCGAGCTGATCCGTAAATACGAATCCCGGTTGTCCTGGTGGGTTTCCGAGCCGGACAAAGGGCAGACAGACGCCATCAACAAAGGCTTCGCCCGGGCCAAGGGGGACGTGTTGGCCTGGTTGAATTCCGACGATACCTACCAGCCCGGGGCGGTTGCCGAGGCGGTGCGGTTCCTCAGCGAGCACCCCGACGTGGGCCTGGTGTATGGGGACGCCAATTTCATCGACGCCGAGGGGCGCGTCATCGGTAAGTTTGCCGCCCGCCAGACCGATTACACGCGGCTGCGCCAGGGATACGTGCACATTCCCCAGCAGGCGGCTTTTTTCCGGGGCGACCTGTGGCGCCAGGTGGGCCCGTTGGATCCCTCGTTCTATTTCGCCATGGACTATGATCTGTGGGTGCGCCTGGCGCGCGTTTCCCGCATTGTGTACTATCCCCGCCTGTGGGCCAATTTCCGCCTGCACGGCGACGCCAAGACCGTGGCGGCCGACGACCGCTGCTGGCCAGAGATGCTGCGTGTGCACCGGCGCGACGGCGGCTCGCCGCTCTCGATGATCTATGCCAAGTATTGGCTGCGCCGTGTGGTGGCGCCGTGGATCAACCGCCGGCGGCGGCATATGTTCGAACAGTGAGCCCGGCGGGGCGGGACGGCGCTAACGCTGCTGCGCCGCGGTGCGGCGATAGTGACGAGCCTGTCCCAGGAAACCGATGGCGCTGATCAGGCCGAAGACCATCCCGCCGACCCAGATGGCCTGTGGGGCAATCAGGTCGTTGAGCAGGCCGCCGATGATGCTGCCCACCCCGGAGCCGGCCCCTGAAGCCAGCCAGTAGACGCTCATGTAGCGCCCGCGCATATCTGCCGGCGCCAGGCGGGCCGTGAGGGTCGTGGCGGTCGGCACGGTGATCAATTCCCCTGTGGTAGCGATGACCATGCTGACCAGGAAACCCCAGAAAGTATGCATCAAAGCGATGCTGCCGATCCCGATGGCGTAGAAGAATGCGCCTATGGACAGGACGCGGAAGGGTGGGTAGCGCTTGGTGACGCCGGTCACCATGTACTGGAAGAGGACCACCATGATGGCATTGGTGGCCATGATAAAGCCATACTGGCTCTCGGGAATGCCAAAATTTTCCTTCGTATAGACAGAAAGTAGTTGAAAGATCAGTGTCGAGCCCAGGGCCGTCAGGGTGAAATTGGCGCAGAACAACAAGAAGGGTACGTCTTTGAGCACCGTTTCATACCCACCCATTTTTTCGCGCGGTGCGCTTTCGTCTTTCGCCCTCTGTGGGAGCGTCTCCCGGGTGAAAAAGCTGATCAGCAGGGCATAGACGGTGAGCGCCACGGCGCCGCCGATGAAGGTGTTGGTGTAAGAGGCCACGGCGATGAAGCCGCCGATGGACGGGCCGATGGCCACGCCGGCGTTGTTGATCATGCGCAGGATGGAATAGGCTTCCACGCGATGCTCGGGGGGAATGATGTCGGCTACCATGGCGTCGGCGCCGATGCGGTACAGCGGGTTGGCGGCGCCGTTGAGGGCCAGCAAGGCGGCGATGACCGGCAGCGAAGAAGAGTGGCTGATGGTCAGGTAGGAGAAAGCGCTGGTGCACAGGCTGAGGACCATCACTCCCTTACGCCCGAGACGGTCGGTGATCGGCCCGGCGATGGACGAGGAGGCCAGACCCATGATGGAGTTGATGGCCAGCATGGTGCCGATGGTGGCAATGGGCAGCCCCAGACGCTGGCGTAAAAAGATGGTCAGAAAAGGCCAGATCATGCTGGTGCCTGAGGTGCTGATCAACATGCCCCAGAACAGGAACCAGAACTGGCGCGGATACCCCTGTGTAAACGTGCGCAGACGAGAGATCATTTATCCCTGATGAAATACAGAATTAAAAACAACCGGAACCCGTAGGGACCGATGACGGCTAGATTGTATCATACTCCCGGAACCGGCCGGCAGTGAGAAAACATGATACAATCTCGCTTGTATTATTCTCCTATCGAGGTGTGCTATGACCGACCCCATCTTAATTGCAGTTGCCTGGCCCTATGCAAATGCAGAGATCCATGTAGGAAACATAACCGGGTCTTACCTCCCGGCCGATATCGTTGCTCGTTATCACCGCTTGATGGGGCGGGATGTGCTCATGGTCTCAGGGTCCGATTCCCACGGCACGCCCATTACCGTCCGGGCGGATGCGGAGGGCAAGACGGCCCTGGAAGTATACCAATCCTTCCACGCCGGCTTTCTCGACCTGTTCCAGCAAGCCGGGTTGACCTACAACCTGTTCACCAGTACGCATACCCGCAATCATTTCAAGATATCTCAAGCCGTTTTTCTGGCCTTGAAGCAAAACGGCTATCTGTATGCTGACCGTCAATTCCAGTGGTATTCGCTCAGCCAGGAACGGTTCCTGCCGGATCGTTACGTGGAGGGCACGTGCTACATCTGCGGTTATACCAATGCACGCAGCGACCAGTGTGACCGGTGCGGGAACCTGTTAGACCCCAGCCAGCTGATCGATCCGCGCTCGAAGATCGACGGCTCGCGGCCGGAACTGCGTGAGACGGAACATTACTTCCTCGACCTGGGAAAATTGCAGAACGAGGTGGCAGATTTCCTGCGCCAGCGTGAATCTTACTGGCGGCCCAACGTACTGCGCCAATCCCTGGGGCAGATCGAAACCGAAGGCCTGCGCGGCCGGCCGATCACGCGTGACCTGGATTGGGGTATCCCGGTGCCCCTGGACGACTGGAAAGGCAAGTGTCTGTACGTGTGGTTCGAAGCGGTCATCGGCTACCTGTCGGCGGCCATCGAATGGTCGAAGCTTACCGGCCAACCCGACGCCTGGCGGAACTGGTGGCATAACCCCCAATCGAAAACGTACTACTTCATCGGCAAAGATAACATCCCCTTCCACGCCATTATCTGGCCGGCCGAGCTGATCGGGACGAGGAAGACGTTCGACGAGATCATCGGCAGCCAGCCGGCGGATAACCTGGTGCTGCCGTACGACGTCCCGGCCAACGAGTTCATGAACATGGAAGGGCAAAAGATTTCCGGCAGCCGCAACTGGGGCGTGTGGGGGCGTGATTTCCTCTCCCGGTATGACCCCGACCCGCTGCGTTATTATCTGACCGTGAATATGCCCGAGTCGAAGGACACCGATTGGACCTGGGAAGACTTCTTGAAACGCAATAACGATGAGCTGGTGGCCACCTGGGGGAACCTGGCCAACCGGGTGATCATGTTTGCCAATAAACATTGGGACGGCTGCGTGCCCGATCCCGGTGAGCTCGGCGAGCAAGACCGGGCCCTGCTGCAGGTGATCGAAGGTGGTTTCGAGACGGTGGGCAAGGAAATCGAGGCTGTGCGGCTGCGCAGTGCCCTGGGTGAAGCGATGCGCCTGGCCTCAGAGGTGAACAAATACCTGGACGATACCGCTCCGTGGGCCATGGTGAAGACGGACAAACAGGCCGCCGGGCGCACGATTTACACCGCGCTGCGGGCTATCGATTCACTCAAGATCCTGTTCTCGCCTTTCTTGCCCTTTACCAGCCAGAATTTGCACCAATACCTGGGCTATTCTGGCCAGTTATTCGGTGACCAGGGCGTGGAGAACGTCCAGGACGACCTGGGGGAGCACAACGTGCTGCGGTATTACCCGGATAAAGCCATGGGACAGTGGGCGCCCAGCCAGCTGGCTCCCGGTCAGGCTTTCCAGTCCCCCAAGCCGCTGTTTACCAAGCTGGATGCGGCCATCGTCGAGCAGGAACATGAACGTTTAATCCAGCAGCGCCCGGCTTGATTTTCTTACAGGCGCGTGCAATCCCCGGGCGGGCTTTATCGCTCCACCCGGGGATTTTTTTATTTCTGGATTTCTTTTTTCCCGGGCTGTAACAGGTTGTCTTGCCAGCGAATGTGGAAGCGGGAAAGCAGGCCGATAACGCCACTGCGTTCCATGGCGTTGGCCGTGCGCCGGTTGGAGTTCGGCTCAGAAGCGTTCCACAATAGTTTGGCAGCCATAAAGGCAGCCTGAGGCTTACCCAACAGACAGGCGTTTTCGGCGCGCCGGTGCAGTAACTTCTGGTCGTCCATCATCCAATGGGACAGGGTTTCCAGCACTTCCATGGGTTCGAGAGCCATGTCGCCGGCGCCGTTCTGGATGACGTGCTCGGCGTTGCCGGTCTCCTGGCCGGGGATGGCGCTGATGAACAGCATAGGCAGCCCGGCCGCCAGGGACTCGGTGGTGATCAACCCGCCGGCCTTGCAAATGACAGCGTCCGAAGCCTTCATCATAGCGGGGATGTTCTCGGTATATTCGTACAACCGGTGTTCGATGTGCCATTCCACCTGCTGCAGCTGTTCGTACAGCTCCCGGTCCCTGCCGGCCACCACCACCAGCTGGAGGGGAATGCCGAAATGATTGACCACGTTCAAGGCGGGCAGCAAGTTTTCGACTCGCCGGCTGCCTACAGCCAACAGGGTGGTCAGGTCTGTCCGCCATCCCAGGGCTGTGCGCAGCTCTGCGGGCTGGCGGCGTTCATTGACGAAGGCCGGATTGACCGGGATGCCGGTGATGACGATGCGCTCTTCAGGGATATTGTAGCTGAGGGCCAGCTTATGTACGGCTTCGGTGGGCACGAGGCAGGCGTCGACGTGGTTGTTGAACCACAAACGGTGGACGGTGACCAGGTCGGTGACCACCACCAGGATGGGAACCGGTTTGCCCATGATGGTCAACACAGCGGACAGCGGCGCCTGGTAGAGGGGATAGGTGGTTAATACCCCGTCCGGGTTGAAGTCCCGGATGATGTCGTGAATCACCTCGTAGAGCAAGACGGTCAAGGCGCTTTCTACGATAGCGCTGGGCAGCAAGGCGTCGCTGGCGTCGTACCCGAAGCGGTACAGCTCGGGCATGTTGCGCACGATCTTGTCGTAATCAGACTGGCTATCCCGCAGGAAGAAAGGCGTACGGCGATCCTCCAGAGGGTTGACGATCTTGATCTGGCATTTCTCCCCGTACAGATCTTCGAGCGCAGCTGCGACCGCATTGGCTGCCGTGCGGTGCCCAAAGCCAGCGTCCGCGGTCAGGATCAGTAACTTGCGAGGGTTATTCTCCATGTTTCTCTTGGTCAAAGATTACGTCTGGTAGGTGGCGGTTCAAACGCGGTTGCCGGGTGGAAAGATGGGTTTGTAGAACCAGCAGCCCTGGGCGACGCTGTAGATCAGCTCACAGGTCCCGCCGGCAGTCGTCACCAGGAGATGCTCGCCCAGGTCGTCTTCCCAACGTCGCCCGGTCGAAAGCACCTGCTGTACCTGTCCGTGGAGGGAAAATTGGGTGACCTGCCAGCCTCCTGCTGTGACCGGGTAAACTTCCACGCTAATCCGTTGGGCGCCCTGGGTGAGGCCCTGTGGGTGGAGATAATCCAAAACCAATCGCAGGGCGGCGTCGGCTGAGTGGGCTTTGTTCTGTGGGCGGGTCCCTTGCCAGTGATATTGGTGGGCAGAATCGCCCTCCGGCGTGCTAAGGCCGATCCACACCAGCCCCACGGGTTTACCGGGCATACCGCCGCCGGGGCCGGCAATACCGCTGACCGAAAGCCCCAGGATGCTCTCCAGGGGGAAGCGCGCTTTGAAGATCTGGCGTGCCCCCCGGGCCATTTCGAGCACGGTGGGTTCGCTTACCGCGCCATGTTGCATGAGCGTCTGGTGAGAAACGCCCAACAACTGTTCTTTGGCCTCGTATGAATACACGATTACGCCGCCAATGAAATATTCGGATGAACCTGCGATGTCGGTGATGCGGTCTCCGATCAACCCACCTGTACACGATTCGGCGACCGACAATTTCAAGTTTTTCTTATTTAACCATTCCCCAATTTGTTGTTCTGGTAGATCGTTCAAGGTACCGTCGTCCGGTTAGAAATAGTTTGTAGGGGTGCTTTGTGCGCAACTACCCAGAGGGTGGGGAAACGCTTTCACCTCGGCTGAGGAGTTACTTTCATTCTACTAGATTTATTTCCTCTTGGGGGAAACTCCTATGCTTTTACGGAATCTCCCTCATTTAACCTATTGTTAATATTATGATAGAATCCTTCATTACAACCAATGAATATTCCCCCGCGACATGGGATGGCGGCATACGCCCTGACATGTGGGTGGCCGCATACCACAGGGTGTTACAGGATAAGAATGGCAATCCGCGATATTTTTAAACCGAAACCGAACAAATTTATGAAGCTGCTGATCGAGCAGGCTCATCTCACTACCAAAGGATTGGAGCTGCTCAATAAATATTTAGAGCGGCGGGATTCAGGCGTGGCGGAAAAGATTGCGGAGACCGAAAAAGAGGCAGACGAGGTCCGCAGGGTGTTGATCGAAGAACTGATGCACACTTTCGTCACCCCCTTCGATCGCGAAGACATCTTCACTTTGAGCCGCGAGATCGACGACATCCTGGACTATGCCAACACTACTGTGGACGAGATGGAGATCCTGGACGTCACTCCAACTCCGTATATGCAGCGTATTGCCAGCCTGCTGTACGACGCCTGCACAGAAATCCAGCTGGCCGTCGACCGCTTGCAGACCAACCACCTCAGCGTGGCCACCGATCACGTACAGCGGGCCAAGGCTTTGGAGAACCGGGTAGAGACCGTTTACCGGGAAGCCCTGGCGGATCTCTTCAAGGGACCCAAAAATATAAAACACGTGATGACGATGTTCAAAGTGCGGGAGATCTATCGCCATCTCAGTAATGCTGCCGATCGCGGAGACGGTGCAGCGAATGTGATTGCCGATATCGTGATGAAGAAATCATAATAGTGCCATGGAGCCGATTACAATCCTGATTGCATTCGCGCTATTGTATGCATTCCTGAATGGGTTTAACGATTCAAGCAGTATTGTGGCCACGGTCATTTCTTCTCAGGCGCTCCCTCCCAGGCTGGCCCTGGGCCTGACTGCCCTGGCGGAGATGTCCGGTCCATTTGTGTTGGGCGTGGCGGTGGCGAGAACTTTTGGCCAGGGTTTGCTGGATACTGCCCACGTTTCGGTTTTAATGATTGCGGCTGCCCTGGTGAGTGCAGTGGTATGGAACATCATCACCTGGTTCTTCGGCATTCCCAGCAGTTCTTCCCACGCCCTGGTGGGCGGGCTGATTGGAAGTGTGTGGGCCGGCGCCGGCCTGGCCTACGTCCAGCCGGCAGGCATCCTGAAAGTGATCCTGGCCCTGTTCCTTTCTCCTCTATTGGGTTTGCTGGTCGGATTCCTCCTGACGCGACTGATTTTCTACCTGGCACGCAACGCCAATAATCGCATCAACGTGTTCTTTAAAAACGCACAGATCCTCACGGCACTCTCCCTGGGGATCAGCCATGGGGCCAACGACTCTCCCAAAGCGATGGGCATCATTACCCTGGGGCTGTTACTGGATGGCGGCTTGCAGGATTTTACCATCCCGGTGTGGGTCATGCTGGCCTGCGCGGGCGCTATGGCGCTGGGAACGAGTATCGGCGGGTGGCGGTTGATCAAGCGCCTGGGGTTGCGGTTCTATAAGATTCGCCCGATTCACGGCTTTGGCACCCAGGTCAGCGCGGCTCTGGTGGTATTTGGGGCTTCCCTGCTGGGTGGTCCGGTGAGCACAACCCAGGTAGTTAGCTCGGCCATAATGGGCGTGGGCGCCGGTGAGCGGATCAAAAAGGTGCGTTGGATGGAATCTTACGATATCCTGATCGCCTGGGGGTTGACCATCCCGGCCAGTATGCTGCTCTCAGCCGGCTGTTACTGGCTCTTGCAGCTGGTTTTTTCCCCGTGAGTTGAAAACAGGCTCGCTTGACCAATCCAAATGCTTATGTTATTATGCTGGCAGAGGTAAATAACAATTTATGCCAGACGATAATTCGACATCGCCGTTGCCTCCTGTTCCCGGTGCCGAAGAACTAAATAGTGAGCCTGAAGAATCCACGGACGCCCCATTGCGTTCATGGAGCCTGGTTTGGGATCGCCTGCTTCACCTGGGATTGGGAGAATCGGTAATTCGTTTGGGAACTGGTTTTGTTTCCATCATACTTGTATTGCTCGTTATCCTGGTGATGGACAGGTTTTATCTCCAGGGCGAGCCGGCAGCCCGCCGGCATTCAGCCGTCGCCGCGCCGCTGCCTACCGAATCGGACCCGGTCGATCCTCCTCCATTTGTATTACCTGCCAATGAAATCAGTATGCAGGCCGGTATTACCCGCCTGGTACAGGGTCATACCATCCTCCCGGCACACCCACGCTGGGACGTCTTCCAGTACACCGTGCAAAAAGGTGATACGATCTTTGCGATTGCTGAAAAGTTTAATTTAAGACCGGAGACGATCCTGTGGGGCAACTATTATATATTGGGTGACGACCCGCACCGCCTGATGGCCGGGCAGCAAATCAACATCCTGCCTGTGGATGGTGTGTATTACGAATGGCATAGTGGTGATGGGTTGAATGGCGTGGCCGACTTCTACGGCGTCTCGGCGGATGCCATCGTGGATTTCCCTGGTAATCACCTGACCCGCGAAAGTGTCGGCAACTACTCTTTCCCCAACATCCCTTCGGGTACCTGGCTGGTCATTCCCGGTGGGGTGCGAGAGTTCGTGTCCTGGAGCGCGCCACGCATTACGCGTGAGGACCCCAGCGTGGCCAAGATATTCGGCCCGGGGTACTGTGGCGAAGTGATGGACGGGCCCATCGGGTACGGCACCTTTATCTGGCCATCGATCGAGAAGTACCTCTCCGGGTACGACTATTCGCCCGAAACCAATCACCTGGGCATCGACATCGCCGGCAACATCGGGAACGCCATTTTTGCAGTGGATAATGGTGTGGTGGTCTATGCCGGGTGGAACGACTTCGGTTACGGCAATGTGGTGGTCATCGACCACGGTAACGGCTGGCAGTCGCTGTACGCTCACATGGACTCGTACAATGTGCAGTGCGGTACGTACGTCTACCAGGGCGACGTAATCGGGGTGGTGGGCAGCACCGGCAATTCTTCCGGGCCGCACCTGCACTTCGAACTGCGCAGCGACGAATACGGCAAAGTCAATCCCTGGAATTTCCTGACCCAGTAATCCGAAACTCAAACCTAAAAGACGGCGCACCCGCGCCGTCTTTCTCTATTCCTGAACCACGGTGATGGACAACAGCATGTCCGGGGTAACCTGGCCCAGATCGCCGCACACCACGTCGTAGACCCCGGCGGCTTGCGGTGTGGTGAAGGTGAAGGTCGTCTCGCTTGCGGATGGGATGGCCTGTACCACGTAAGGGTCGATCACGCCCGCCGGATCAGTGTAGAAAGGGCTGAAAACAGGACGTTTCATGAAAGCCCACTGGTAGGCAGCGCGAGTCTCGTTGGTCACGCGGACCTGGACCTGGATCCCGGCGGGGACGTCTACCGAGCGGGGTCCACAGCCATCCGGGGTGACCTGGTAGTGTAATTCACTGTGCAGATCGCGGCCCGCTGTGCCTGAGGTGCAGGCCGGTAGCAGCAAAACAACCATCAGGCAAAGGATCAGAAAAAAGGAACGGGGGAGGGGGCGCCAGGACATTTTCGGCAGGGGGTGAAAAAAGGGGGATTTTGGGCTTATTAATGGGTTCTTTATTTGAATAAATAGAACATGCGTGCTATAATTGGCCTGCATTGATCAAATGGATGGTGAACTTATGAATGGTGTCCAACGTGCAGTCTTCCCGGGAATCATCGCAGGCAGTTTGTTTGTGATCTTATTGACCACGCTGATTGCCAGGCCACAAGTTGTACTGGCCTCAGCCAATTTTACCAGTAATCCAATCCTGGACGTAGCGCCACTGGAGCAAGCAGAACAGGCCGTGCCGGTTCTGGACGTATTTACCGGCGAAAATGCCTCCCCGGATGCGGCCGAAAATGGGACCGGCGACTGTGCGCTGCCAGGACAATACCCGGATTCGGTGCGCCAATGGTGCGGATTGATCCAGCAGCACGCGGCCCAGGCCGGTGTGGATGCCAGGTTGGTGGCGGCCGTGATCACCCAGGAAAGCGGTGGGAACCCGGACGCTTACTCGAAGAGTGGGGCGGTGGGTTTGATGCAGGTCATGCCACGCGACGGGCTGGCTTCTAGTTTTACCTGCATCAATGGGCCGTGTTTTTCATCCCGCCCGTCCACACAGGAATTATATGATCCGGAATTCAATATTTCGTACGGCACCCAGATGCTGGCTGGCCTGATCCAGAAGCACGGCAACATCCGGGATGCCTTGATGGCATACGGGCCGGTCAACGTGGGGTATTATTACGCCGACCTGGTGCTGGGGATTTATAACAGCTACCAGTAAGGCCTGAGCGAAGGGCATTCCCGGTGCGCCCCGGTGGAAAACCACCGGGGCGCACCGGCGTCTGGTGATGCCTGGCGTTATCCCCTTTCCCCGGGGTATACAACCGATGCCGGATAAAAAAAGCGCCCGGTCCTAAGACCGGGCGCTGTCGTGCGAAGCGATGGCTTTTATTCCATGGAAATGACTTGCTGTTCCCAGCGGTGCCAACCGCCGAAGTTACGCAGAAGGATTTCGCGCCCTTCGCCGGGTGGGGTCAGGCCTTGCCGTTCCATGTCGGCATCCACCATGATGCGGACCAATTCCGGGAAGCCGATCTTGGGCTGCCACTTCAATTCCTCGACCGAACGTTTGGGGTCGGCCAGGAGGTAGTCCACCTCGGTGGGACGGAAATAGCGCGGATCGATCTTGACGTAGTCATGCCAGTCCAGGCCGACATATCCAAAGGCTTCATCCAGGAATTCGCGGGGAGAATGGGCGTCGCCCGTTCCGATAACGAAGTCATTGGGTTTGTCTTGCTGCAGGATCATCCACATGGCCTCGACGTATTCGGGCGCGTAGCCCCAATCGCGACGCGAGTCCAGGTTGCCCAGGTACAGGTGGCGCTGGTTGCCGGCCAGGATGGAGGCCAGGGCGCGAGTGATCTTGCGTGTGACGAAGGTCTCTCCACGGCGGGGGGACTCGTGGTTGAAAAGGATACCGTTGCAGGCGAACAAGTCGTAACCCTCACGGTAATTACGCGTCACCCAGTAGGCATACAACTTTGCCGCGGCATAGGGAGAACGCGGCTCGAAAGGCGTATCTTCGTTCTGTGGGGGCTTGGCGGAACCAAACAATTCACTCGATGAGGCCTGGTAGAAACGGGCGTTGATCCCGCTTTTCCGGATGGCTTCCAGAATGCGGATGGTGCCCAGGCCGGTAACGTCACCGGTATACTCAGGCATGTCGAAGCTGACTCTTACGTGGCTCTGCGCGGCCAGGTGATATACTTCATCTGGCTTGACGTTATAGACGACGTCCAGAAGGGTCTCTGAAACCGAGGTATCGCCATAATGCAGGTAAAAGTGAACTGGCTCACCATTGTTGTGGGGGTCATGATAGATGTGGTCGATGCGGCGCGTATTGAATGTGCTCGCTCTCCGGATCAGACCGTGGACTTCATAACCTTTCGCAAGGAGCAGTTCGGTCAAGTAAGAGCCATCCTGGCCTGTAATGCCGGTGATTAGCGCTTTTTTCATGGAATTCCTCCAACATCGCGAGGTACGATGTGCTATACATCGTAATTACTTGGGGAAGTAGCTGACCTAAGTATACCATTTGAAAGAAACGTGTCAATTGATCGGGGCGCCGGGCAGGCAGGATCTACAACAGGTCATTGTCTGAGTACCGGCATACACCGGGGTCGGGAATCTTTGGTAAAATCGAAGGCTATGGATAAACGTAGGAGTGTTTTGTGAGAAGTAATAGCTCATTTTCAGTGCTTCGTTGGACATCACTGATCTTGATCTTCGCATCTGTTACCCTGTCGGCAGTTCAACTTGTGCGTTACAGCCGCATCCGTTCGACCTTTCCCCCGGAAATGGTTATCGCCGGCGTGCCGGTGGCCGGCCTGGATCAAGAACAGGCCGCAGAACGGTTGGTACAGGCGTATGGCGTGCCGATTGAACTGCATTACGGCGAGGGCGTTATCCAGGTCAAGCCCTCGGTGGTTGGTTTCGAGCTGGATTTGCAGGCCATGCTGGCTGCGGCCGATTTGCAGCGCATCAACCAGCCATTCTGGAGTGCGTTCTGGGATTATCTGTGGAACCGCCTGCCCACGCCGAAAGAGATCCCCCT
>JAAZNB010000358.1 GCA_012798515.1 Chloroflexota bacterium | reverse complement strand
CAACAGCAGTAGCCAATGCTTTACTAAAAGTTACACAAGCAGGGTAAATAACTTCAACATCAGATGAGATTCTAATCTTTTTAAATAACGATGTCTTAAGAGTCATACTAATGTTTGAGTTCAGTCTATTGTGGGCTAGCTAAACTAAACATATTTACCATAGTCCTTGTCAGCAAAGAGCAGTTGATAATCGCAGTGATAGCATGTGCTTGCAGTAAATTATTGGGGCACTTGTATGGATTGAGCCCCAACCTGGATATATAAATGGGTTATATTTAGGATTGAAAGATCAACGATATCGACTTTGTTTCTGCATACATCACATGGCATTGTCAATAACCCCCTTAATTAAATGCCTAAGAGTTTACGTTACTTGAACGATCCGTCACATCACTTATTTAAGTTACATCACTAATCCATGGATAAATTTATTGTACGCCAAAACAGCCCCCCGGCACAAGCCGGTGAAGCCTACCATTTCACCAATAAAAAAGCCCTGGGATGACCAACCAGCGGTCCTCCCAGGGCGAACGTCTTACTCGGATACCACTTCCGCCTCGACGATGGGGACGAACTCCAGGCCCTGTGGGCCGCGCTCGACGCGCACCGCGTCGCCGCTGTGGATCTGCCCCGAGAGCAGGCGCAGTGCCAGCGGGTCTTGCAGCTCGCGCTGGATGGCCCGCTTCAACGGCCGGGCGCCGAACTCCACGTCGTAGCCTACCTCGGCCAGGTAATGGGTAGCCTCGGGGGTCATCTCCAGGCGGATACCACGAGCCTGCAACAGCGCAGCCACGTGCTGCAACTGGATCTCGACGATCTGCGCCAGGTCCTCCCGGGTCAGCTGCTGGAAGACCACGATCTCATCGATGCGGTTCAAGAACTCCGGCCGGAAATGGCCTTGCAGCACCCGCGTCACCTGGTCGCGGCTTACCTCGACCGGGCCGCCCATCCACAGCTCACTGCCCAGGTTGCTGGTCATGATGATCACCGTGTTGCGGAAATCAACCGTGCGGCCCTGGCCATCCGTCAGGCGCCCATCGTCCAGCATCTGCAGTAAGACGTTGAACACCTCGGGGTGCGCCTTCTCGATCTCGTCGAACAGCACCACGCTGTACGGCCGGCGGCGTACCGCCTCCGTCAGCTGGCCACCTTCCTCGTAACCTACGTAACCGGGAGGGGCGCCCAGCAGGCGCGACACGGTGTGCTTCTCCTGGTACTCGCTCATGTCGATGCGCACCATGGCCCGTTCGTCGTCGAACAGGAACTCGGCCAGCGCCCGGGCCAGCTCGGTCTTTCCGACCCCGGTGGGGCCCAGAAAGATAAACGAGCCGATCGGCCGGTTGGGATCCTGCAAACCGGAGCGCGCCCGCCGTACGGCGTTGGCGATGGCCCGGATGGCTTCATCCTGGCCGACCACGCGCCGGTGCAGGCGCGCTTCCATATGCAGCAGCTTCTCCATCTCGCCTTCCAGCATGCGCGACACGGGAATATTGGTCCAATGCGAGATGACCTCGGCGATCTCCTCGGCGTCCACCTCTTCCTTTAATAACGCACCCTCTTTTTGCAGCTGCTTGATCTGCGCTTCGGCCTCCTGGCGCTGGCGCTCCAGGCCGGGCAGCTCACCGTAGCGCAGGCGGGCAGCCTTCTCCAGGTCGGCGCGCCGTTCGGCTTGCTCCACTTCCAGCTGGATCTGCTCCATGCGCTCTTTGATGGCCTGCAAGCGGGCGATGGCGTCTTTCTCCGTCTGCCAGCGGGTCTTCAGCTCGGCAGAGCGTTCGGCCAGGTCGGCCAGGTCGCGTTCCAGGGCCTCCAGGCGCTGGCGGGAGCTCTTGTCCTTTTCTTTCTGCAGCGCCTGGCGCTCGATCTCCAGCTGCATCATCTGCCGGTCGACTTCGTCCAGGGCCTGGGGCTTGGAATCGATCTCCGTACGCAGGCGCGCCGCGGCTTCATCGATCAGGTCGATGGCCTTGTCCGGCAGCTGCCGGTCGGTGATGTAGCGGTTGGAGAGCGTGGCCGCGGCGATCACGGCCGCGTCGGTGATGCGCACCCCATGGTGCACCTCGTAACGCTGTTTGAGCCCGCGCAGGATGCTGATGGTCTCCTCGACCGAAGGCGCCTCCACCAGGATGGGCTGGAAACGCCGCTCCAGAGCCGGGTCTTTCTCCACGTACTTGCGGTACTCGTCGATGGTCGTCGCCCCCACCAGGTGCAGCTCGCCGCGCGCCAGCATAGGTTTGAGCATGTTGCCGGCGTCCATGGCGCCCTCTGCCGCGCCCGCCCCGACCACCGTGTGCATCTCGTCCACGAACAGGATGATCTCGCCCGAAGACGAGGTAATCTCTTTGAGCACGGCCTTCAAGCGCTCTTCGAACTCGCCGCGGTACTTGGCCCCGGCCACCAGGGCGCCCATGTCGAGCTGGATCAGGCGTTTGTGTTTCAAGCCCTCGGGCACGTCGCCGTTGACGATACGCTGCGCCAGGCCCTCCACGATAGCCGTCTTGCCCACCCCGGGGTCGCCAATCAGGGCCGGGTTGTTCTTGGTGCGCCGCGACAGGATCTGCACCGTGCGGCGGATTTCCTCGTCACGCCCGATGACCGGGTCGAGCTTGCCCTGGCGCGCCATGGCAGTCAGGTCACGCCCGTATTTCTCCAGGGCCTGGTAGGTCTCTTCCGGGTTTTGTGAAGTCACACGCTGGTTGCCGCGCACGTCCACCATGGCGCGCAGGATGGCATCCTTGGTCAGGCCGTACTGGCTGAGGCGCTTGCTCTCCACACTCTCGGTCAACCCCAACAAGATGTGTTCGGCCGAGACGTATTCGTCCTGCATCCCCCTGGCGTAGCGTTCCGCCGCGTTCAAGACGTCGTTGGCCGGGCGCGAAATACCTACCTGGGTATTCCCGCCATACACCTTGGGACGGCTCTCCAGGTCGCGCCGCACGTCTTCCAACAGCCCGGCGGTGCTGCCCGACACTTTGGTCACAATGGCCGGCGCTACGCCGCCTTCCTGCTGGAGCAGCGCCAGGAGCAAGTGCGCCGGCTCGATGGCCTGGTGGTTCATATCCTGGGCAATCTGTTGGGACTGCGCCAGCGCTTCTTGGGCTTTTTGTGTAAACCGCTCCAGATTCATCATGGCTCTCCTTATCCGCAAAACGCCCTCGGGCCCAATTGCAGGCCCCGGGCCGTTTCACGGTCATTAAAAATAATCACTGCCGTAACTACTCAGCCCGGGCCGGAAGAAGTGCGAACCTCCTCCGCCCTCTGAGTCGTTACGCATGGCCAAAGATTGGCTTCACCTTGAATGATAAGCGGCTTTTATTTAATCTGGGTTAATAATTTATAAGAATTAGATCATCGCTGCGCCCCCGGGCAGAACCCGGGAAAAGCACCCCCTCCTGCACCTCCCCCTTTTTTGAGAAACAAAATGGGGGAGGGAAAAAACGGCGCCCCGGCCGGCCACACCCGCGCCTTACGCGGGAGCCTCTGCTAGGGTGCGTTGGCAACGCACCGCTTCCCCGGCACACGCGAACCGCATGGCCAACCCGGACGCCGGACAGGCCGCAAAGAGACCCCCTCCTGCACCTCCCCCATTTTTGAGAAACAAAATGGGGGAGGGAAAAACAGCGTCCCGGCCGGACCCCGTATGGGGTCCGGCCGGTAAATGCTGCCTGGTTCGACTGTGCATCCTGTCCGATCAGGCGGTCTTCACCTTCACGGATTGGGCGCTGTGCGCCTGATCGTTCCCTTTGACTTGGACTTTTTTAAGCTTATCGATGCGCCGCTGCAAGTAAGGGATGAAATACCCGCGGTAGCGTTCGTGCAACTCTGGCAGCTTCCAATCGTTTCCGGTTACGCGCCGGCGGCAGCTGGCTGCACCGCAATGGCATTCGAACTCGTCGTAATCGCTGCTGTCGCTCATGGCGTAATCGAAACATATTTCTTCACCGGCTGCGATCTCGCGCATGGCGATCAGGCAAATCTGGCCGCTCAAGCCTGCGTTGGGATCACATGAATGGTTGAAGTAGTCGCCCGGGTCTCCCTGGACCAATGGTAGAAGATATACTTTCTCTTCCACTTGAATACCGTGTGTTTGCCGTTCTACCGGCTCTAAAGCTAGCTGTTCTTCGGTAAGAACCTCACCGCCCCAGACCGACAAAAGTTCATCCTTTTCAATCGGTTCACGGGCAAATACACCGTACCCGCCTTTCTCAGGACAAGGCCGTAACTCCAACTTCGGAGAAGTGTACGAGGGATTGGAAACATTTGCCATTTTTGCTCCTTTACCTGAAATCCAAATAGAATTTAACCCGACGCCTGAGAAGCCGATACTCTTCCAGCACAGTCGTATTCATAAGGGACCTTCACCTTCCAATGAACGCGAACGCAGAAAAACGCTCGCCAGATAAAAAAATAGGTGACCCTGCACCTTCCCGGGGAGAGAAGTGAGGATCGCCGTCTAGGGGAACGGAAATGCGATGTGCAATTATACGTGATAGTATTGCAAATATCAATCTTTGCAGGTCGCAGATCTGTTAATATTTGATTATGCAGACACCCGGCCGCGGAGGCAGCCTTCCCCGCTAGACCACCCGCAGCCCGGTTACACGATTCAGGAAGCGGCGGAACAACCCGATGGGCAGCACCAGCAAGGTGTGCACCACCAGCCCGGTGCCGAACACCATCGACACGGCCCGCAGCGCCTGGTTGACCCGGGGCCCCAGCTGCGCCAGCATCCACGGGCCGGCCCCCACCAGCAGGGCTACGGCCAGCAGCACGGCCACCCCCAGCAGCACCGGCAGCCAGGCCTGGCGGTCGGACGACGAAGGCATCATGGTCGAGCTGACCGCAAAGGCCAGGTAGAACCACACCCAGAAATCCGGCAGCTGCGGCAGCGCCTGCAGCCCGGCCCACAGGCCATCCCAATCTCCCTGGGCAGCCTGCGCCGCCAGGGGGACAAAGCCCAGGTATTGGATCCCCAGGAAAGCAATCACTGCCCCGCCGGTCAACAGCGGGGCAGTGCCAATCAACGCTTCACGCAGTGGGTCGGCCCGGGCCGTCTCCACGTACCCCAGGCGCAGGCGGCCGTCAGGCAACACCTGCGGCAGCAGCGAGATCCCTCCGGTGGGTACGCGCAGCAAGCGCGCGGCGACGTAGTGGCTGGCTTCGTGCAGCAAGACGCCGGGGAAGAACAGCAGGGAAAACAATCCCAGGGCAATCTCCGGCCGGCGGGTCAGCAGCAAGAACACGGCTTGCAGCTCCCGGTGCAGCCAGCGCTGCACCAGCAGAAAAGGGATCAGGAATGCCAGCACCCACCACAGGCCGTCCAGTGCGGCCAGGCTCAAGCCGCGGCTGCCTTGACGATGTCCATGAAATCAGGCGCTTTGAGGCTGGCGCCGCCCACCAACGCCCCATCGATGTCCGGCTGGCCGAAGAACTCTGCCGCGTTGCTGCCCTTGACTGAACCGCCATACAGGATACGCATACCCTGGGCGATGGCCTCGCCGTACATGTCCTTGACCGTGGGGCGGATGTATTTGGCCAGCACGTCGTTGGCCTGCGGGCCGCTGGCGGCTTTGCCGGTGCCAATAGCCCACACCGGTTCGTAGGCCACCACGATCTTGGCCGCCTGTTCCTGGCTCAGGCCCTTCAGCCCCTCGGCCACCTGGCGGGTGACCACTTCGGCAGTACGGTTGGCTTCGTTCTCCGCCAACGTCTCGCCCACGCACACGATCGGCGTCAGGCCGATCTCCAGGGCTGCCTTGACCTTCTTGTTGACCGTCTCGTCTGTCTCGCCGAAGTAGGCGCGCCGCTCGGAATGGCCCAGGATCACGTACTGGCAGAACTCTTTGACCATGGCCGGAGAAACTTCGCCGGTGTACGCCCCAGAGGCTTCCCAGAACAGGTTCTGCGCGCCCAGGCCCACGTCGCTGCCTTCCAGCAGGGTGGAGAGCTGCATCAAGCAGGGGTACGGCGGGCAAATGACCCGTTCTACCGAGGGCACCGATTTCAGGCTCGGGAGCAGCTCGCTCACCAGCGCAGCGGCTTCCTTGACGGTCTTATTCATCTTCCAGTTTCCAGCAACCATTGGTTTACGCATGTTTCTATCCTCACTGAGCGATTTAGAATGAACTGCATTCGAACGGAAAGGCGCGCATCTCGCTGCGTCCCCTTCGGGCAACTGTGCAAGGGATACTCCCCCGGCCGGCCATCTCCCCCCTGCGGCCCCCGGCCGTACGAGAGATCGAGACCTGTTTCCTTGTGTTCGAAAAAAGCGTGCGTGTACATCGAAACGCCGGCCTTAGCCAACTCATTGTAATTGTACCAGAAAGGAAAATCCCCCGGCAGATAAAAATTCTCCATCCATCCCTGACAGCCGCTCGATCTTCTCTTT
>JAAZNB010000357.1 GCA_012798515.1 Chloroflexota bacterium | reverse complement strand
ATGATCGCTTTTGTCGAGGCTTCAACGGGTAAGCGCCCCGATTATATTATCGGAAAGCCCAATCTGCCGGTAGTGGAAGCCATGGTCGAAAAATCCGGGTTTAACGTGGAAGAATTAGGCATGATCGGCGACCGCTTGTATACGGACATTGCCTTAGGAAAGGCCGGATTGACCACCGTGCTCGTCCTTTCCGGGGAGACCCAATTGCAAGACCTGCAATCGTCCGAGTTTGTACCGGACTACGTGATGGAAAATCTGGCCGAACTGGTTGGAGTCTATAAGGCCTTGATTGGCCGGTAAATGCCTTCTGCGAAGGCCACGCAAGAATTGCCCCCAACGCGGCCGGTCTTTGATCGTGTGCTTGTGCTCTGGCGATGGCGGTGTCAAATCTCGTCCATTTGCCCTAGAATTTCCATCAATTTCGTAACCGTATTCCAGTTGCGGATGGTCATGGATTTGTAGGCCGGTGTTCCCATGGCTTTGCTAAGCCGGCTTTTGGTGCGTAGGGAGCTGAGACGTTGTGAGTAGATCACGCCATCACCGGGCCAGACTGTATCGACCCCCTCCCGGGGATCGAATACCGACATTGCCTGGGCCGAATCGATATCCATCAGGAAGATTGCATCGCTGTGGTATTTCTCGGGTTGGTCGCCAAAACCCTCGGGCCTATGGTTGACCACGGCCCGGAGTTGATCGTGCGTCAACACCAGAACTTTGATGAAGCCGTCGTCTAGTTTGAAATTTTTGGGTAAAACCATTTCAATTTGGTCTTTTACTGCGTCGGCCGGTTGGTCAGATTTTAAGATTACATTGCCGCTGGCGATATACGTCGAAACGTTCGTAAACCCCTGTTCTAGCAGGCATTGCCTCAAGCCCAGCATCGGCACAATATTTTTACCGCCAACGTTGATACCCCGTATAAGTACGACATAGGTGTTCATTTCCGTGTTTCCTTATGTTCTTACCAATACGAATTGCCCATCATAAATTAGAACCCAGTGTCCAACAGGTTGCTCTACCGGCCGGCGGCCGGAGCGCAGCCCCGACCTGGTTACTCAGACCCTCTTGGTTGCCTCTCTCCTAAATTATACAAATCTCCCTGGTTGATTCAACCACAACACCGCCCCCGGCAAGGGGGGGCGGTGTTTCCGGGTCATGGAGGGCAGAGCAGGTGATTCCTGTGCCTGAAGCGCCGGCTTTTTGTGGATCTCCTCACCCGGCCACAACAGATGTCACTTCCGGCGCCCGACCGGAGGGCTTGTTTTACTGTATATGAACCAATACCGCGCGAACGATTGTGCGCCAGCGGTAGGTATGGGTCTCTTCATCGTAGCCGCGACAGGTGATCAGTGTCAGCCAGGGTAGGGTTTCGTGTTGGCTGAGGATGCTGGTATCGTTCGGGTCGGACAGTAAATCTACCGTGCGGACTGCGTAGGTATATTCCTGTCCCCAGGCGCGGATGACGACCGGGTCTCCCCAGGTGAGGGTTCCCAGGCCGGCAAAGGGGCCGGGGTTACCGTTGGCGTCGGCCACGTGGCCGGTCAGTACCGAGTTGCCGGCCCAGGTCGGGAAGGCGGTGCCTTGCAGGTAGCCAATCTGGTTTCCCAGCCAGGTGATGTCCCAGCCGGTCGTGGTCGAGGGGATGCCGGCGATTGGCTGGTCCAGGTCGAGGGAGGGAATGGTCAGGCGCATGGCGGTTGCCTGGTAGGCGGCCTGGGCGGGTTGGGGAGGCAGGCCGGAAACCACGCCGGGGGCGAAACCGGTGGCGGGCAGCATGGAGATCGTACCGGCGTCCCCCGAGGCTTCGCCGGATGAGCTCGCTGCGACCGTGAAATCAAGGGCAGCATCCGCGCCGCCGTTCAGTTCGGCGCCGGCCAGGTTTTGAATGGAAGTGGTGCCACAGATCAAAAAACGATAATGACCGGCGGGCAGGGGTGTGGCGTTGTTCACGGTGATGATGGCCATGAACGGGCCGGCTCCGTCGTGATCGTCGTAGAAGACCTGGCCAATTGGAAGGCGCACGTCGCTCGAGGCCACGCCGCCGGCGCAATCCACCGTCTGGAAGCCATTGCCGCCGTCGCTGAAGAGCAGGTAATTGCCCGGCGAATTGGCCGAGTATGCGTCGGCAGCGCCCTTGACGCGCGTATTGAATTCCACGGTCACGTAACTGGGGCCAAAACTGAGGCTGGTATTGGGCGCCGGGAAGGTATTGCCGCCAAAGACCACCTCGGGCGCATTGGCGCCGGTGCCCTGCAGGGCGAACGTGTAGGGATTTTCATCGGGGTCGTTGTTGGCAATGCTGAGGGTGGCCTGGCGCAGCCCATCGACCGAAGGCGCGAAACTCACGGTAAAGGTCGTGCTGCTGCCGGGCGGTACCGGCGAGACCGGCGGCGCGGTGATGCTGAAATCCGCTGCGGCTGCGCCGCTTATAGTGACCGGCGTCGCGCCGTCCAGGGTCAGGTCATCCACCCCGGTGTTGCGGATGGTGAAGGTTTGCGTGAGGCTGCCGGTGAGGGGCAGGCCGCTGAAATCGGTGCCATCCAGGGTAGAGGGGGTGGTATCCCCGGATGGAATCGACTGCCCTTTGCCCAGTACGTCGATTTCGGGGGTGGCCGTGCCTTCGCCCTGGATGGCAAACGTATACGGGCTGGCCGGGGCGTTATAAACAATGCTGACCGTGGCCTCACGCAGGCCGGATGCAGACGGATCGAATTGGATCATAAAGTCGGTCTGGGCGCCCGGGTCGAGGGGTGAAAAGGGATTGTCCAACACCTTGAAGTCGGCCGCGGCGGGGCCGCTCACGCCAATGCGCGGCGAGCCGGATAAGTTTAATGGATCGATCCCCGTATTTTTTAGCGTGAAGAGATGCATGACGCTGCCCCCCGCTACCGCTGTGGCGCCGAAATCCGTATCATCGGCGCTATCGGGGCTGGTGTCGCCGGATGAAATGTAGTGCCCGTTCCCTTCCGCTTCCAGGACGGGAAAATCGCTGAACTGTACGACAAAGGCATCTTCCGAATAGTAATCGGGATTGAGCGGCGAGGAACCGTTGAAGACGCTGTAGCCGACTACGTAGATACGCCCGCTCCGGTCGAGGGTGAGGCCTGCGGCGCTCTCCCAATCCTGGCTACCGATGAAGGTGTTCCATTGGGTCACACCGTTCCTACCCAGTTTGGCAACAAAGGCTTCGCCATTACTGGTGAAGGGATTGATCGGGGCGCCCCAGGAAGCGTAACTCTGGCCCGCCATGTAGATATTGCCCGCAGCGTCCAAAGCGATGGCAAGACTAACATCGGCGTTGCTCCCGCCGAGGAAGGTATTCCACGCCCTTACCCCGCTGCTGTTCAATTTGGCTGCAAACGCATCGGCGGATCCGGCAAACGTATCGACCGGGATGCCCCATTCGGCCGTGCTGCTGCCGGCCAGGTAGATATTCCCGCTGCCGTCCAGCGCCAGGGTGGTCCCGGCTTCATCCCCTGTGCCGCCGAGAAAGGTATTCCATTGACGGTCCCCATCGCCATCTAATTTGGCGATGAAGGCGTCATCGGCTCCCGCATGCGCGTCGACCGGGCTACCCCAGGTGGCTGAGCTGGAACCGGCTACGTAAATATCTCCACTGCTATCCACAGTAATGTCATCCCCGCTGTCAAACGCACTACTGCCGAGGAAGGTGTTCCACTGGCGGATACCATCGCCATCGAGTTTGGCGACAAAGGCATCTCGCCCGCCCGAATAACCAATCAACGGGCTACCCCAGGTAAAATCGCTCTGCCCGATGACGTAGACATTACTGCTGTGATCCACGGCGATGCCGTTGCCGTAGTCTGTAGCCGTCATCAAGGGGTTGGGCATGCCGGTATAGATTCCACCCAGGAAAGTATTCCAGATCAACGTTCCGTCGCTGTCTAGCCGGGCGGCAAAAGCATCATAACGGCCGCCGGCAAAGGCTTCGACCGGGCTGCCCCAGCTCCTTGCGCTCTCACCGGCCACATAGATATTCCCGGCAGCATCCACCGCGATGGCGTTGCCATTGTCATTCGCGGCGGCCGAACCCAGGAAGGTGTTCCAGACCAGTGTTCCGTCGCTGTCCAGCCGGGCAACAAAGGCGTCCATGTCCCCGGAATAGGCGCGGATCGGGCTGCCCCAGGTGGTCCGGCTGGAGCCTGCTACGTAGATGTGGTTATCCGAGTCGATGGCAATGGCGTGCACCGTATCGATACCACTGCCACCCAGGAACGCCGTCCAGGTAATCGTCGGGTCGATGGTCAGAGGATAGGCCGGGTCGTAGCCGCCGAGCTGAAAAGAGACCAGACCGGTTGGAGCGGCCTGCTCGACTTGAAATCGGATGTCCACCGGAAGGCGCTCGCCATTCATCTCTTGCCAGGCCAGCGGGGCGCTGGCGCTCATGTGCCCGCGCTCGAAGGCGAAGGTCAGGCTGCCATCGGCCTCCAGGTGGACGGGGACGTTGTAGCCCAGGCGGATCTGGTGCGGGTCGGCGCCGGGTGCGAGCGTGTAGGTGCTGCGCAGGATGCCCCCGGTGGGGGCGTCATAAACCAGGTCGATGCCCGGCCAGAGATCGGTGTATTGCACTCGCTCCAGCGCCGGGGCCTGGCCGTGGTCAATCTCCCCGGCGCCATCCGCCACCGGCTTACTTGGCGCCGCTTCTATAAAGCTTTCGCGCAGCACGTGATCGCCTTTCACCAGGTAGACCCCGTGTGGAGCAAACCCCAGCCCGTGGCCTCCGGATGTAAATTGGAGTAATGCCATACCGGTTTGCGCCGGGGCGTTCTGATGCGCGGCACGCCCGGGGGCAGTTTGCCAGCAGCCCAACAGCGCCATGACCAATCCGGCTCGCGCCAGCGTGTTTATCCACCCGCACCTGATCATATACGGCCCTCCGATATGCAAAAGAATCACCCCTGGGCCTCATCAGCCCGGGTCGGGCATAAACTTGCAGAGCTAGATCGATCCAGCAAGAAAACTACGTATGCCCCAGTGCCTGGGGCTTGTTCCGGTTGTACGGACACATGCGCCCAACGCCCGGCCCGCATTGAACCCGTCCAGCGCCTGCCGGGTCCGTACCTCCGGCCGGGCCGTGTTCAACGTCACTCACGGCGACATTGGGAAAGCAGGGTTTCACCCCCCGCGCCGGTCTCGCCCAGAGGGCCAGCTGTAGAGGCGATCAATATCGGGGAACCAGACTTCCACATGTTCGCACTATATCAGGTGTCGCTTCGATTGATAATGTAAAAAACTTCGGGTTTGGTCTGGTTAAAAACTTCGTGATTTGACGTGTAAAACAAATCCCCCGGGCTTTTTCCCCGGGGGAGGTCGATCATCTTTGCCGCTTAGCGCTTGTGTTTTATCCCCACTCACCTGGCATCGACAATCCAAGTTCGTAGCAGTAACTGAAAAACAAGGGGTTTTTACAAGCCAGATTAAGGAGGGGTGGGTTCAAAAACGAGCCCGCCCTCAGTGAACTAGCTATATTTCAATACAATGCCCGTTCCCGCTTCGGGATAAGACCATTCGATCGCGTTTGTTGGGCAAATATACAGGCAGGTGCCGCACTCACCGCAGCACTGCATACCATATTTCCACTCTGCCTTCCCGTCCACCATCTCAAAAGAGCCCGTTGGACAGGTGACGTAGCAAATCTGGCAGGCGTT
>JAAZNB010000356.1 GCA_012798515.1 Chloroflexota bacterium | reverse complement strand
AAAAATGGGGGAGGTGCAGGAGGGGGTCTTTCTCGCCCGAGTACGCGCCCGGCGCTCCAATCCGCCCCCGAATTGTCCGGCGATTCCCCCTTCAGGGTATAATTCGGCCTATGAAACGTTGGCAACTATGGCTCGGCCTGCTCATCAGCGCCGTATTCTTGTATCTGGCCTTGAAAGGCCTGGCGCTGGACCAGGTCTGGACGGCGATGCTGCACGCCCACTACCTGTGGCTGCTGCCCGGGATTGCGGTCTACTTCGTCGGGGTGTGGGTGCGCAGCTGGCGCTGGCACTACATGCTGCGCCCGCTCAAGAAGATCCCCACCTACCAGATGTTCCCCATCGTGGCCATCGGCTACATGGGCAACAACATCTATCCGGCCCGCGCCGGCGAGGTGCTGCGCGCCGCGGTGCTCAAGCAGCGCCAGGGCGTGCCCATCTCGGCCACCCTGGCCACCGTGATCGTGGAGCGCATCTTCGACGGCGTGGTCATGCTGGCCTTCGTGTTCCTCAACCTGCCGGAGCTGGTGCGCCTGACCGGCAGCTCGGGCACGCTGGGCAACCTGAGCATCTACCAGCTGACCGTGTTTGGCTCGGTGGCCTTCATCGGCGCCCTGCTGGTCTTCCTGCTGGCGGCCATGTTCCCCAACACCAGCGAGCGCATCGTGCGCTGGGCCGCCGGGCGCTTCGTGCCGCTGCGCTGGCGCGACAACGTGATCGACGTGAGCGTACGCTTCCTCACCGGCCTGGAATCCCTGCGCTCGCCCCAGGAAGCCTTGATGATCTTCTTTACCACCGTGATCATCTGGCTGCTGGAAACGGGTAAATACTGGTTCGTGATGCACGCCTTCGAATTCCAGGTCAGTTTCTTCGCTTTGATGCTGATGAACGGCATCGTCAACCTGACCACCACCCTGCCTTCTGCGCCGGGCTACATCGGCACTTTCGATGCCCCCGGCATTGCCCTGCTCGCCGCCTATGGCATCCCCCCCGAGCTGGCCGCCAGCTACACCCTGGTGCTGCACGGCGCCCTGTGGGTGCCCATCACCCTGGTCGGCGCCTATTACTACCTGCGCCAGCCGCTGCGCTGGGGCAAACAGGTCAGCCGGCTGGATCAAGAAGAAGAGCTGGGCACACCCATCCACCAGGAGCAACCATGAAAATAGCCATCATCGGGGCCGGCATCGGCGGCATGGCCGCCGCCTACGACCTGACCCAGGCCGGACACCAGGTAACCATCTACGAGGCCGAGGACCACGCCGGCGGCCTGGCCTCCGGTTTCAAAGAACCCCATTGGGATTGGTCGGTAGAGAAGTTCTACCACCACTGGTTTACCTCCGACAAAGACATGTTCGACTTCCAGCGCCAGCTGGGCCTGCACGACAAAGTCGTGGTCAAGCGCCCGGTCACGGTGGTGCATTATCAGGACCGCTTCTATCCGCTGGATTCTCCCCTGGCCGCGCTGACCTTTCCGGGCTTCAAATTCTTCGACATGGTGCGCTTCGGGCTGGTGACGGCCTACCTGCGCTACCTGGCGGCCTGGGAACCCCTGGAAAAGGTCACCGCCCACGAATGGATGCGCAAATACTACGGTGAGCGCCTGTACTCGGTGCATTTCGAGCCCCTGCTGATCGGCAAATTTGGCCCCCATTATAAAGAGGTCAACATGGCCTGGTTCTGGGCGCGCTTCAAAGCCCGCTCCACGCAGCTGGCCACCTACCAGGGTGGTTTCCAGGCTTTCTCCGACCAGACGGCCGACATCCTGCGCGGCATGGGCGTACACATCCACCTGTCCACGCCCATCCAGAGCATCACCCCCCAGGACGGGCAGCTGGCCATCACCACCGGAGAGGCAACGACCCTTTACGACCGCTGCCTGGTGACCGTCTCGCCCGGGCAGTTGGCCCGCCTGGCCCCCGACCTGCCCCAGGACTACCTGCGCGGCCTGTTGGAGCTGAAAAGCATGGGCGCCGTGGTCATGGTGCTGTCGCTGCGCCACCAGCTTTCCAAACAGGGCTATTACTGGTTCAACCTGCCCAAGAGCGCCGGGTTCCCCTTCCTGGCCCTGGTGGAACACACCAACTTCCTCTCGCCCGAGCACTTCGGCGGCGACCACCTGCTGTACTGCGGCGACTACCTGGAGACCGGTCACGAGTACTTCCGGCTCTCCCAGCAGGAGCTGCTGGAGCGCTTCCTGCCCAGCCTGAAGCGCATCAACCCGGATTTCGAGCCGGATTGGGTGCAGAAGTCCTGGCTGTTCAGCACCCGCTACGCCCAGCCCGTCCCCCTGGTGAACCACTCGCACAACATCCCCGCCATCCGCACGCCCCTGCCCGGGCTGTACTTCGCCAGCATGAGCCAGGTCTATCCCTGGGACCGGGGCACCAATTTCGCCGTGCGCATCGCCCGCCAGGCGGCGCGCCTGATCCTGGCCGACGCTCAATCCGGCCGGTAAGCTTTCCGTCTCCCCGGCGTGCGCTCCAGGGCGCACGCTTTTTTTATTCCAGGTACACAATGTTAAACCCTTTCCGGCACGATTCATACGCCCCGCACCGCCTGATACACCGAGATACCAGAATCGACACGTCAGGGCGCGAAACTGCTCGCGGGAAGTGCGCCGTCCTTTTTTGCAAAGACCCTACCAGTTCTGGGGGATGCGCGACCCTATACGCATTAAACCCCATATATGGGGGTCCCCTGCCGGACGTCTCCCCCACTCCTGGCGGTTTCTCATTTTCCCGACAGGCCGGGAATCGGATGACTGGATAAACTTTTTTTAAGATTAGATGTCTTAAAGATTCTCTTTTTTTTAGGCAGGCGTAGGGTACAAAACTTGTTCACCGGGCCAGTTTCTGCTAAAATCCTCTTACTGGCGTACGAGCAACCACAAGCCCGTTTTTTCCAATTCATTGACCGGGCCAATCGAGGAAAATCATCTCCTATCCCACTGCGCATGCAGTGGGTTTGCTTCCCTGCGCGCGTCGCCCATGCAAGAAAAAATCGATAAGGAGGGATAAACGCATGAACCCACAACAGGCGTGGCAGGCCGCACTGGGGCAGCTTCGGATGGAAATGTCAAAAGCTGCCTTCGATACCTGGGTGCGTAGTTCCGAACTTGTAACTTACAAAGAAAATCAGTTTACCGTGGGAGTTCAAAATGCGTACGCGCGCGATTGGCTGGAGAGCCGTCTTTCCAGTACAGTGATGCGCATCCTTTCCGGCATCATGGACTGTCCCCAGGACGTCCAGTTTATCGTCTGGCAAAAAGATTACGAAAACCTCGACAGCGAGCCCATGGTCAGCGAAGAGGCGCCCGCCGAACCCGAGGTGCGCCCCAATCCCTCCATCAATTACCGTTATACCTTCGACAATTTCGTGGTGGGCGCCAGCAACCGCCTGGCGCACGCTGCCTGCCAGGCCGTGGCCGAGAACCCGGCCCGGGCCTATAACCCCCTGTTCCTGTACGGCGGCGTCGGGCTGGGCAAGACCCACCTGCTGCACGCCATCGGCAACCAGGCCCACCAGCAGGGTTTACAGGTGCTGTACGTCTCGTCGGAAGAGTTTGCCAACGACCTGATCAACTCCATCCGCACCCACAACACGCCGGCTTTCCGCGACCGTTACCGCCGCATCGACGTGCTGCTCATCGACGATATCCAGTTCATCGCCGGCAAGGAGTCCACCCAGGAAGAGTTCTTCCACACCTTCAACACCCTGCACGGGCAGAACAAACAGATCATCCTATCCTCCGACCGCCCGCCCAAGGCCATGGTCACCCTGGAAGAGCGCCTGCGCTCGCGTTTCGAGTGGGGCCTGTCGGTGGACATCCAGCCCCCCGACCTGGAGACGCGCATCGCCATCCTGCGCTCCAAGGCGGAGCGGGCCGGGCGCATGGTCAGCTACGATATCCTGGAGATCATCGCCCGCCAGATCCAGTCCAACATCCGCGAGCTGGAAGGCGCCCTGACGCGTGTGCTGGCCTTTGCCGACCTGAGCGGCACCTCGGTGACGCCCTCCCTGGTCAACACCGCCCTGGCCGACCTGCTGCCGCAGCGCCGCTCGGTGGAGCCGCGCCAGGTGATCAACGCCGTGGCCTCCGCCTTCGGGGTGCCCGTGGAGCGCATCCTCGGCCGCGACCGCTCGCGCGAGATCGCCCTGCCGCGCCAGATCGTCATGTACCTGCTGCGCGAGGAGGGCAACGTCTCTCTGCCGCAGATCGGCGAGGCGCTGGGCGGGCGCGACCACACCACGGTGATGTATGCCTGTGAGAAGGTGGCCGACCTGATCGAGCGTGACGACCGCCTGCGCCGCCAGATCATCCAGATCCGCGAGGATCTCTACGGCCGCCACGCCCTGGCCGTGTAATTCCCCCTTTTTAAGCCATCCCAAGGCGCCCCGCACGGGGCGCCTTTTTTTTACAGCCTTTCCCTCCCCCATTTTTTGTTCTGGAAAAATGGGGGAGGTGCAGGAGGGGGTGCTTTTCCTGCCCATCCCGCGTCCGGGTTGGCCATGCGGCTCGCGTGCGCCGAGGAAGCGGTGCGTTTCCAACGCACCCTACAAAAGCCCCCTGCGTCGGGCACGATTACGGATGGCCGGGATGTCGTTCTTCCCTCCCCCATTTTGGTTCTTCAAAAATGGGGGAGGTGCAGGAGGGGGTATCTTGCAGCCGGTCCGGCGGCCATGTTGGCCATGACGTTCGCATTCCCCGAGCCAGCGGTGCGTTTCCAACGCACCCTACGAGACTCTACGGGCACCCTGGCGAACGGCCGGGACGCCATTTTTCCCTCCCCCATTTTGTTCTCTCAAAAATGGGGGAGGTGCAGGAGGGGGGTATCTTTGCAGCCGGTCCGGCGCACGTGTTGGCCATGGGGTCTGCATATTCCGTGGAAGCGGTGCGTTGCCAACGCACACTACGAGACTCTACGGGCACCCTGGCGAACGGCCGGGACGCCATTTTT
>JAAZNB010000355.1 GCA_012798515.1 Chloroflexota bacterium | reverse complement strand
GCGGCCAGGAAGCCACCGGGGTCATGCCAGACCGGCAGATCGTGCAAAGAATCCCCACCCATCAGGTAATAAAGCTCGTCCTGGGGGGACGCGGCGCGCAGCAACCGCACCGTATCCACGGCGTAATAGGGTCCCGGCCGGTCGATGTCGATCCGTGAAATCACAAAACGCGGGTTGTTATTCAATGCCGCCTGGAGCATCTCGTAACGCTGCTCCCAGGGGCGGACATTCCACCCCTCCTTGTGGGGTGGGGTGGCAGTCAATACCCACAAGACACGGTCCAGGCCCAGCTGGTCGCAGGCCTCAGCCGCCAGGATCAAATGCCCAACGTGGGGGGGATCAAAGGTTCCGCCTAGAACACCGGTGCGCATACTGATTTACCCGCAGCCCCTACTCCTGGTATTCCAGCTCGAAATCCGCAATGTAGACCGTGTCTCCCTGCTGTGCGCCCGCCTGGCGCAGGGCTGCATCCACACCCAGGGTGTCCATGAGACGCTGGAAGCGGCGCACGGAGCCCTCGAATTCCCAATAGGTCATGGCCGCCGCCCGCTCGATGCTGGCGCCGCGAATCCGCCAGCCGCCATCCGATTCGCGCTCGATGGTGAAGTCACGCGGGTCTTCCTGTGGCCGGTATACCGGCAGGCTTACCACCGGCTCCGGCGCCGGGGTCTCCGCTACCAGTTTGGCCGCCCGCCATAGTAATTCCTGGAGGTTCGCGTGAGTGACGGCTGAAATCGCCATGGCCTGGTAACCCCGCTTTTCCAGCTCCTGCTGGATTTCCGGCCAACGCGCGGCCACATCCGGCAGATCCATCTTGTTCAACGCCACCAGCTGCGGTTTGCTGGCCAGGTTGGCGTCGAACAGGGCCAGCTCGCTGTTGATCTGAGAAAAATCGGCCAGTGGGTCTTCCGAGAGGCCATCCAACAGATGAATCAAGACTCGCGTGCGTTGGATGTGGCGCAGAAAGGAGTCCCCCAGCCCCACGCCCATGTGCGCCCCCTCGATCAGGCCGGGAATGTCCGCCAGAACCAGCTGCCGGTCGATCTCCAGCTCGGCCACGCCCAGGTTGGGCTCCAGGGTGGTGAAAGGGTAGTTCGCGATCTTGGGCCTGGCGTTGGTCACCGCAGCCAGCAGGCTGGATTTGCCTGCGTTGGGCACCCCCACGATGCCCACATCGGCGATCAATTTGAGCTCCAAACGCAGCGTGTGTTCCTGCTCCGGCTCGCCTTTCTCTGCCGTGCGCGGCGCCTGGTTGCGCGAGGAGACGAAATGCGTATTGCCGCGCCCGCCGCGTCCACCTTTGGCCACCATCAGGCGCTGCCCCGGTTCCACCAGGTCGCCCAACAGCTCTCCGCTATCGTGGTCATAGACGATCGTTCCGGGGGGCACCGGGATCACCAGGTCCTCCGCCGACCGCCCGGTCATATTGTTGACTCCGCCCTTGACCCCATCTTTGGCCGCGTACTTGGCATTGTGACGGAAAGAACCCAGGGTATTGAGGGTGGCGACGACTTCCAGAATGACGTCACCGCCGCGGCCGCCATCCCCACCATCGGGACCGCCGCGAGAAACATATTTCTCCCGGTGAAAATGGACGAAACCATCTCCACCTTTTCCGGAGCGAACAAGTATGACTGCTTCATCGATAAACATCGTACATCCTGTGACAACATTCAGGGACCGGCAAGTGGCCCGGTCCCTGAGTTTTGTTGGGGGTGATTACTTGCCAGGGAACCTGCTCTTCAAGAGATCTTCCAGGGTCGGCTGCCCAATCTCTTGCAGCTCGTAGCGCACTCGCTGCATGGGTTTATTGACCTTGATCACCCGGTTCAGATCAATCGGTGTCGCTGAAACCACCAGGTCTACGTCGGCGCGGTTGATTGTCTCCTGCAGGTCGTGGATCATTTCATTGCCATACCCCATGGCGGGTAGAATTGGCCCGGTAGAGGGATATTTGCGGTAAGTCTCCAGGATCGAACCGACCGCATACGGCCTGGGATCCACAATCTCGCCTGCATTGAAACGCCGGGCGGCTACCCAGCCGGCGCCATAGGCCATTTCGCCGTGCGTCAGGGTCGGCCCGTCCTCGATCACCAGCACGCGTTTGCCGCGCATGGCCGCCGGATCGTCGACGAACAGGGGGGAAGCGGCTTCGATGACCACGGCATCCGGGTTGGCCGCGAACAGATTGTTACGCACGCTGGCGATACTTTCCGGTGCGGCCGTATCCACCTTGTTGATGACGAAAATGTCTGCCGCACGGATATTGGTTTCGCCCGGGTGGTAGGCCACTTCGTGGCCGGGACGATGCGGATCGGCCACCACAATCGACAGGTCGGGAACGTAGAACGAGAAATCGTTGTTGCCGCCATCCCACAGGACGACGTCCACTTCCTGTTCGGCCTGGCGTAGAATGGCTTCGTAGTCCACCCCGGCGTACACGATGACGCCGTTATCCAGGTGTGGCTCGTACTCCTCACGCTCCTCGATAGTGCATTCATAGCGGTCCAGGTCTTCGTAGTGGGCATAGCGCTGGACTTTTTGTTTGACCAGGTCGCCATACGGCATGGGGTGCCGGATGGCGGCCACTCGATACCCCAACCCACGTAGAATCAGGGACACGCGCCGGGTCGTCTGGCTCTTGCCGGAGCCGGTGCGCACTGCACAGACCGAGACGACCGGTTTGGTCGATTTGATCTGGGTACTGTTCAAACCCATCAGCCGGAAATCGGCCCCGGCAGCCAGAACGGCAGACGCTTTATGCATTACGTACGCATGGGGCACGTCGCTGTAGGCAAATATCACTTGCTGGATTTTCAACTCCCGCACCAGGCGGACCAGGTCTGCTTCTGGATAAATGGGAATGCCCTGGGGGTAAAGCCCGCCGGCCAGCTCGGGCGGATATTTACGGCCGTCGATGTTCGGGATCTGGGTGGCCGTGAAAGCGACCACTTCGTAGTCGGGGTTGTCGCGGAAAAAGACGTTGAAGTTATGAAAATCTCGTCCTGCCGCCCCCATGATCAGTGTACGAACCGGAGTCATATCTTTGGATTCTCCTTTGAAAAAAATTTGGATCACCCATATAGAACGTCACCGGTCGGGAATAAATCCCCGCCCACCGGGACAGAATATACCCCCGGCGCACAACGCGCCGGGCTATTTCTGTCATTACATGGCTTCTGGCGCAATCATCCCCAACACGTGGAGGCAGTTGTAGATCGCCTGGCGTGCAGCTGCCACCACGCGAACCCTGAACTGTTTGACTGGCTCCTCAGCCTGTAAGACCGGGCATTGATTGTAAAAATCGTTAAAAGTACGCGCCAGCTCATACGCCAGGTTGGCAATGTAGAGCGGCTTGTACTCCGCTGCCGCACGTTGGATTTCTTTGGGTAGGCGGGAAATCCATTCGATCAGTTCAATTTCGACCGCAGAAAGCTCGTAATCGGGCAGGATGCTGCCCGGAATTTCCTGGTTGGCCTTGCGCAGGATACTGCCGGCGCGCACGCTGGCGTATTGGATGTACGGTGCAGCCTGGCCGTTGAAGTCGAGAGCGCTGTCCCAATCGAAGGTCACGATCTTGGTGTTATCCCGCGCCAGCATGGAATAGCGGATTGCGCCCAGGGCCACCGCATGGGCAATGGCCAGCTGGCGCTCGGGAGCCAGATCGGCATTTTTAGTCTCGACGATCTTCAGTGCCCGGTGGGTGGCTTCCTGGACCAGGTCCTCAAGCAAGACCACCGCTCCTTCGCGAGACGCCAGGGTCACGTTCCCGGGCAGGTTGACCAGCTCGTAGGCCAGGTGGTAACAGCGGTCTGCCCAGGGAAATCCCATCAACTCCAGGGTCTTGAAGATCTGCTGCATGTACAGCGATTGGCGCACGTCGATGACGTATACCGAACGCGCCAGCTGGTACTCCTGGTTCTTTTGAATGGCCAGGGCCAGGTCCTTGGTCGAATACAGGGAAGTCCCGTCCGAACGCAGCGCCACCAGAACGCGATATTTATCCTTGGTCCCCGCCAGCTCATCCAGCGGGATGATCACCGCCCCATCCGGGCGCTCGTCGCGGGCAATGCCGCGTTCGATCAGCCGGGCGACCAGTTCTTTGCCCGGTTCCTCGACTTCGCTCTCGAAATATACCCGGTTGAAACAGATATCCAGCAGGCGGTAGACCTGGTCGAACCCATCCAGGGACCACTGGCGGGATTTTTTCCACAGGTCGACCACGTCGGGCTCCTGGCGGTCCCAGCGGGCAAACAAAGCGCGCACTTCGGCTTCCGCACCCGGGTCCTCTTCCATGTGGCGGTTGGCTTCTACGTACAGCTCACTCACCCAGCGGAACTTATCTTCGGGCGGCTCTTCCCCGGCGTGGAATTTCGAATAATTCCACAGCCATTTAATCACGTGCAGGCCGATGTCGCCAATGTAATTGGCCCGCACCACGTCATAGCCGGCGCAGTCCAGGATATTGGACACCGTATCGCCCAGCACCATGGTGCGCAAATGGCCCACGTGCAAGGCCTTATGCGTATTGGGCTGAGAGAACTCCACCATGACCGTCTCACCACGGCGGGAGCCATAGCCGAACTGCTCTCCCTGTTCCAACACGGCATCGATCACGCGGCGGGCATATTCATGGGTGGAAAAATACAGGTTCAGATACCCACGCACGGCTTCGAGACGCGCAAATCCTTCCGGCTGGCCCAGATAGGCCACCAGGGCCTGGGCAATTTCCTGGGCTCGGGCGCCAACGTTGCCTATCGCTTTCCCCTGCCGGGCTTCCTGCGCGGCCAGCTGGAAAAATGAGGTCGAGATACCCCAGTGCCCGGAAAACGGGATCCAGCTCCATTGCACGTTCGGCTCAGGCAGGCCCTGTTGGGCGCAAAAAGATTTGATCTTCTCTTCGATGTGGTGTTGTTCACTTTCAAACATTTTATTAACCCCGAAATGGATTGGTCAGGACGCCCAGGGAAAACTTCGGTCCCAAATTGGCGTAATCGAAGTGCCGAAGATTATAACATAACGCCAGTTCGGGGCTAAGGATTTCTGCCCATACGGCCGCCCGTCTTTCGACACAAGCCGCTGTTCGCCTATGAACCAAAAAAAGCGGGAGATTAGACTCCCGCTATAGTACCTATTCTATGCACACAGCCCGTAAAACAGCCAGAGGGTTATTGCTGGAGCGAATTCAACTGCTTCATCAAGCGGCTCTTGCGGCGGGCAGCGTTATTCTTGTGAATGATACCCTTCTCAGCGGCCTTATCCAGGGCCTGCACGGCGATCTGCACAGCTTCGGCTGCGTTCTGAGCATCGCCAGAAGTAATCTCACTGCGCGCTTTCGCCACAAAAGTACGGGCCCGGCCGCGATACACACGGTTGCGCAGGCGCCGCTTGTCGTTTTGCTTGTTTCGCTTAATCGCTGACTTAATGTTAGCCAAAGTACTTCCTCCGAACGTCGACCTTTACAATATGATTGCGGATGAAGATTTTACCCGAAGGCGCTCATTTTGTCCAGCCGTTTCCCGATTCAATTCAGCGGGACCCCCATGGGATGCGCAACCTCGCGAGCAAAGACACCGCTTGCCCATTTCACAGGCACAACGCCTTGCGGGCAGAGCCGGGCAAGGCGTTGTGGTTTCTGTCGCAAATAAGAAAGGCTATTTATCCTGCAGGGCCGCCAGGCCGGGCAGGGTCAGGCCCTCGAGCATTTCCAGCGAAGCGCCGCCGCCCGTGGAAATGTGGGTGATCTTACCGGCCAGGCCAGACTGCTGGATGGCCGCCACCGATTCGCCGCCGCCGATCACGCTGATCGCGCCGCTCTCGGCCACCGCCCGGGCGATGCCATACGTGCCTTCGGCGAAGCGCGGGAACTCGAACACGCCCATCGGGCCATTCCATACCACCGTCCCTGCTCCGGCAATTACCTTGCTGTAGTTGGCCACCGTCTCGGGCCCTACGTCCAGAATGCGCCAGCCATCCGGCACAGGACCCATTTCCACGGTCTTCGACTCGGCCTCGGCGTCGAACTTGTCGGCAATGACCACATCGATCGGCAGGCGGAGTTTCCCGCCGCCCATGTTGATCAATTCCCGTGCCGTATCCAGCGCATCGTCCTGGACCAGGGAATCACCAATCGGGTACCCCTGGGCCTTGAAGAAGGTATTCGCCATGCCGCCGCCGATCAAGACGTGGTCGGCCTTGGACAACAAATTGCGGATCACGCCGATCTTGTCGCTGATCTTGGCCCCGCCCAGGATGGCCACAAAGGGCCGCTTGGGATCTTCAACCGTCTGGCCCAGGTAGCGGATCTCTTTCTCCATCAGGTATCCGGCCACGGCCGGCAGGTAGCGCGCCACACCTTCCGTAGATGCGTGTGCCCGGTGGGCAGTGCCGAAGGCGTCGTTCACATACAGATCGGCCAAAGAGGCCAGCTGGCGCGCCATTTCGGGATCGTTCTTCTCTTCGCCTTCGTGGTAACGGGTGTTTTCCAGCACCAGGATCTCACCGGGCTGTACAGCCTGGGCGGCCTTTTCGGCCACGGGGCCGATGCAATCCTCGGCAAAGGAGACTTTGTTCGCAATCAACGTCCCCAGGTACTCGGCGACCGGTTTCAGGCTATATTTGCTGTCCTGGGCGCTCTTGGGACGGCCAAGGTGCGAGCACAGGATCACTGCCGCGCCATGGTCGAGCAGGTATTGGATGGTCGGTAAAGCGGCGCGGATACGCGTATCATCCCCGACTTTCCCCTCTTTCACCGGTACGTTGAAATCGACCCGCACCAGAACGCGTTTTCCTTTTACGTCGATATCTTCGATTGTCTTTTTATTGAACATGCCTTCCTCCCAGATTTACAAGAGAAAATGCGTAACCTGCCGGCCGGAAGACCGGCAGATTACGCATTCTGCGTTCAGCTAACCAACCTCATTGTCGAACTAGAGAGACTTGGCCATCAGGGCAGCCAGGTCCGAAGTGCGGCAAGAGTAACCCCACTCATTGTCGTACCAGGCCACGACTTTCACCATGCTGCCATTCATGACCATGGTGGAAGGGCCATCGACGATCGACGAGCGAGAATCGCCCTTGAAGTCCATCGAGACCAGTTCTTCGTCGGTGTAACCCAGGATGCCCTTCAGGCTGCCTTCGGCGGCGGCTTTGAAAGCGGCGTTCACTTCTTCCACCGTGGTGGGTTTCTCGAGCTCAGCCACGAAGTCCACTACCGAGACGGTCGGGGTGGGAACGCGCAGCGAGAAGCCGTCGAATTTGCCTTTCAGGTCGGGGATCACCAGGGCAACTGCTTTTGCAGCGCCGGTCGTGGTCGGGATGATGTTGAGCGCGGCTGCGCGAGCACGGCGCAGGTCTTTGTGGGCCAGATCCAGGATCTTCTGATCGTTGGTGTAAGAGTGGATCGTGGTCATCATACCGCGTTTGATGGTGTAGAGATCATGGACAACTTTGGCCGCCGGGGCCAGGCAGTTGGTGGTGCAGGAAGCGTTGGAGACGACGTGGTGCGAGGCGGGATCGTACTTGTCATCGTTCACGCCCAACACGATGGTGATGTCCTCATTCTTTGCAGGGGCAGAGATGATCACTTTCTTGGCGCCGCCTTTTTCGATGTGGACGTTGGCACCGGGTTTGCCCTTGGCAGGATCGCCGATCTTGTCACGGAACACGCCGGTGGACTCGATGACGATATCCACACCCAGGTCGCCCCACGGAATGCTGCCGGGATCTTTCTCGCTGAAGACACGGACGGCTTTCTCGTTGACCAGCAGGTCTTTCCCATCCACTGCGATCGTGCCCGGGAAGATCCCATAGTTCGAGTCATATTTCAGCAGGTGCGCGTTAATTTCAGTATCGAACAGGTCATTGATTGCCACGACCTCGAGTTCGCTGGGATGACGTTCAATCATGGCCTTTAAGACCTGACGACCGATCCGGCCGAAGCCATTGATACCAACTTTAGTTGCCATTGAATTTGTCCTCCGTAATGGGAAATCTTGTTAATTTTACCATGCTTTGCATGGTGATCGTCTAGACTTTTATATTGAGTTCTTCACGATTGACCAACGGTCCAGTCCGTTCGTAGAACAGGTCCATGACCACCTGAGCCAATTTCTGTGAATCGTGCCGCCAGGTGTTTTCCTGGTCCAGCAGATCCGAATAATACACCGCCTGCCGTTGGTCGTTCTCCGGACCCGGGCGGATCCAGTCGGCGTTGGCGGGCAGCGAACCCGAAAAATTATTATTGCACACCATCAAGTCGAACAGACGGCCGCCGAAATGGCGTTCGATCGTGTTGACATGGTCGTCGCAGGTAAATCCATCCGTCTCACCCGACTGGCTGGCGACATTACACACATAGAATTTCAGCGCCCGGCTGGCCCGGATGGCGTCTGCCAGGTCAGGCACGAGCAGGTTGGGAATGATGCTGGTAAACAGGCTGCCCGGCCCGATCACAATCAAGTCGGCCGACAGGATGGCCTGTAAGGCGGGCGGGAATGCCAGGGGGTTGTTGGGCTCCAGCCATACCCGCTGGATATGGCCGTTGGCCTTGGTGATCTCGCTCTCACCTTTCACCTGTAATGGACGGCTGCCGTTCTGCTGCTGTACTTCGGCCACCAGGCGCACGTCGTGCAGTGTGGATGGCAATACCCGGCCCTTCACGGCCAGCACCCGCCCAGACTCGGCCACTGCTTCCTCGAAACTACCGGTAATATCCGCCAGTGCGGTGATAAACAGGTTGCCCAGGCTGTGCCCATTCAGTCCGGCGCCGGCCGAAAAGCGGTACTGGAAAATTTGCGTCAGCAGGTCTTCGTCGTCCGACATGGCCGCCAGACAGTTGCGGATATCGCCGGGCGGTAAAATACCGATGTTCCTACGCAGTTCTCCCGACGAACCGCCATCATCGGCTACGGTCACGATGGCGGTCAGGTTGTTGGTGTGCTGCTTCAGCCCGCGCAGGAGAGAAGAAAGCCCTGTGCCGCCGCCAATGACGACGATGTGTGGTCCTCGCTCCCGCTTGCGATACGCAGTTACCGTATCCAGGATCGGCTTGCCGGGTCGCATAAACGGCTTCAGCAAAGCCCGGTTCAAACCCCAGGTACCCAACAAGATCAAAGCCAGGCCGGAACCACCAAAAACCACCGCCCGCAGCGTGCGATCCAGAAAGCGCAGCGAGAGAGTGGAAATGATCGGCAGCCACCATGTATCCGGAGTGTTGCGGTAGATATCCAAAATCAAAATAGCAAATCCAACCCCAACCAGGGTCGTCCCGGCCAGGATCACCCCAATCCACCGCTTTACCCCCAGCCCCGGAGTCAACCACCGCATTTCTGAAACAACATGATTCCAGACACGGCGATACCAGGGAAAAGATCTTTGGGCCATACAAATCGTATGATAGCAGTGATTCCCCAACACGTCAACGATTTAATTTCACGATTTAATTTCATGATTCTCCCCACCAGCAGCAGGTACGGACGGACGGCCCGGCAAGCGACACCCCCGGGCCGGCAGGATGCCCTTTACCAGGGCGCAATCGGAACCCGACCGGCTGCTTTTTATACCCCACAAGAATGCTCAGTGAACGCCTTCTTTGACCGGAGTACGGAATATACCCTGGTCGAACCCGAGGGCCATGCTATAATCCCGTTCTACGCAGGCCCGCCTGGCCGTCGCCTGCACCCTGCCGTACAGCCAAACCTCTCCACCTTGCGGCAGGGTCATCGCGCCGCCGCAGTGGGGGTAGGGCCGGTCCGACAGAGGAGATTGCGCCGGGTTGCAAAAATCGATCCAAAGACCCCGCCCGGCATGCCTTCCATAGAGGCATGCGGCAATGATATAATGAACCTCATCTTTCTTTAACATTAAGCGGGCTTGCCTTTACAACCAGCAAACCAGCCGTACGTTCTTTAAATCGATGCAAGCATTCAAGCTATCCGAAAACCCTGCAAGAGAGATGTTTATTTATTTGAACACCAGTAAACATCCTTCTTATTTAACGCCAGTTCAGGATACAGAAATTGTGGGGCGAAAAGAAACGCGCTCCCACCCCTACAGGCCATTCTGTTTCTGAACCTACGTTTATTCGTTCGGATGGGTGATGAATAAGGAGGAAAGTTTTATGCCACTCGCAGCATTGCCAGGGCCCAAGGCCCGGCAGATCCTAGACAGAGACCATGCGGTCATCTCACCGTCGTACCCACGTGGTTATCCATTCGTAATGGATCATGGAAAAGGAAGTGAAGTATGGGACGTGGATGGAAACCGCTTTTTGGATCTGGCCGCCGGTATCGCCGTGGTATCGACCGGCCATAGCCATCCGAAAGTCGTCCGGGCCATTCAAGAACAGGCAGAGAAGTTTATCCATATTTCATCCGACTTCTATCACCCCAAGTGGGTCGAGTTGGGCGAAAAGCTGAATGAAATTGCACCCTTCCGCGAAGACGCCATGTCTTTCATGACCAATTCCGGCACCGAAAGCGTGGAATCGGCCATCAAACTGGCCCGCTATTCCACCGGCCGCAGCGAGTTTATCGGTTTTCTGGGCGGGTTTCATGGCCGCACCCTGGGTGCGGTGACGTTTACGGCCAGTAAGCCGGCCTACCACAAGGGTTTTTATCCCTTGATGAACGGCGTTGTGCACGCGCCCTATCCCGACCCGTACCGGCCGATCTTGCACTTCGAGCCCGGGGAAGATTACGGGGAGGTCGCCGTACGCTACATTGAAGAGGAAATCCTGGGCAAGATCCTGCCTGCCGATGACGTGGCCGGGATCCTGGTCGAACCCATCCAGGGTGAAGGCGGCTACATCGTGCCCACGCCGGGTTTCTTCCCCGCTCTGCGCCAGCTGTGCGACCGGCACGGCATCCTCTTGATCGCCGACGAAGTCCAGTCCGGCATGGGGCGTACCGGGAAATGGTGGGCCATTGAACACTTTGGCGTCGAGCCAGACATCGTCTGCACAGCCAAAGGGATTGCTTCCGGCGTCCCCTTGGGAGCCATTATCGCCCGGAAAAGCATCGTCACCTGGCCCAAGGGCGCCCACGGGAATACTTACGGGGGCAACCCCCTGGCCTGTGCCGCCTCGCTGGCCACGTTGGATTTGATCGAACAGGAATACATGCACAATGCCGCCGAAGTTGGCGCCTATGCGCAAGACATATTGCACGAAATTATGGCCCGCCATCCCAGCATGGGCGTCGTGCGCGGCATCGGCTTGATGATCGGTATCGAATTCGTCAAAGACAGGGCCACGAAACAACCCGATGAGCATCTGCGCGACCGGGTCGTGGAGCTGGCTTTCGAGCGCGGGCTGCTCACCCTGGGGTGCGGCAAGAGCACCATCCGCATCGCCCCACCGCTGTGCATCACCCGCCAGGAAATCGACGAAGGCTTTGCTATTTTAGAGGAAGCGATTCAAATCGCAGAAAAAGAGTAAACCGGCATGTTGCCTGACTTCCGTATTCGCCAGAGAGACTACATGCTCGAGATCGCTCGGGCGCTCACCCAGGAATTGGACCTGGATAAGCTGCTGGGGCGTATCCTGGACATCTCTATGGAAATGCTGGCAGGTCACGCCGGTCTTATTGCCTTACGCGCTGAGACGGGAGGCTGGCGCGTGCACGTCTCCCGTAACATCCAACCCGCCTTTCTGCGCTTTCTAGAGCCCTTCCTCACCGACCTGCCGGCCAATTCGGAAGACCCCGAAAAGCTGGAAGTCCCCGAGGTCAACCGCCTGTTGAAAGAGCTGACTTATGCCGCCAGCATGGGCCTGTTGACCGGGGTTGGTTTGCCGCTGCTGGCGCGCAAATCCGTGGTTGGGGTGATTTTCATCTTTCGCAATTACCCGGACGTGTTTTCAAACAACGACCGGGCCCTGCTGCGCAGTTTTGCCAACCAGGCGGCCATCGCCGTCCAGAACGCCCAGCTGTACACGCAGGTCAGCCGTGAGAAACAACGCCTGGACGCCCTGCTCGATTCTGCCGCCGATGGCATCCTCATCCTGGACGCCCGCCACCAGATCGAGCATTGCAACCCGGCCTTTGCCCGTATGCTCGAAAAATCGGTGCGAGAAATCCGCGGCCTGGATCACGATCAGGTGATCCAGTGGGCCAAACCGCCCAACGGCCTGACCCTCGAACAGGCCGAAGCCGGCGGATGGCCCCTCACCCCCCACGCGCACATCTACGTGGAAGGGGATCTCAAACGCAACAGCCAGCTGCCCGCCCTGCCCATTGGCATAACCTATGCGCCGCTGTTGGCCAAAGACGGCGTGCTGGTCAACATCATCGCCACGGTGCGCGACATTACCCGTTTCCGCCAGGCCGACGAACTAAAAAGCACTTTCGTCTCCATCATCAGCCACGAGCTGAAGACCCCTGTGGCCCTCATCAAAGGCTACGTCAGCACACTGCGCCGCCAGGACGCCGATTGGGACCCGGCCATCGTACAGGACAGCCTGGCCGTCATCGAAGAAGAGTCCGACCGTCTGGCCGAGATGATCGAGAACATGCTGGACGCCACCCGCCTGCAAGCCGGCGTGCTCTCCATCAAGCGTTCTGATGTGTCCCTCCCCGACCTGGCCAAACGGCTGGCTACCCGTTTCCAGAAACAGAGCAGCCGCCACACCATCGTGGTCGACTTCGATGAACCTTTTCCCATCATCCTGGCCGACGAGACACGCATCAGCCAGGTGCTCTCCAACCTGATCTCGAATGCCATGAAATATGCCTCGCATGGCGAGATCCGCATCCGCGGGACGGTGGGATCGAATCACGTTATGGTGTGCGTCACCGACCAGGGGCCTGGCATCGCCTCAGGCGATATTCCTTTCGTGTTCGACCGCTTCTACCGGGCCCCGGACATGGCCCGCGCCACCAAAGGCGCCGGCCTGGGCCTGTATCTATCGCGAGCCATCATCGAGTCACACGGCGGGCGGATGTGGATCGATCCCGTGCCCGAACAGGGCGCCCGGGTATGTTTTACCTTGCCGCGCGGTGGCGACGAATCCGGGACGCCGTAGCCCCGGAGCCTCTGCCAACCCGAGCACCCGCGTCGTATTGCCCCGGCAAAAAAAGCCTAAAAGGGTGCTAATGGTATAATGACACATCTTGTTTTTGTAACGTACGAGTGAGAGACCAACCATGCCAAAAACCACAACGAGTTGTCCCCGCTGTCACCAGCCGGTGGTTGCCGATATCGAGCAACTGTTCGATACCAACGTGGACCCCAAAGCCAAACAACTGCTGCTGAGTGGCAACTTCAACCTGATCCGCTGTCCCAACTGCGGTTACCAGGGTAATCTAAGCACCCCCATCGTTTATCACGACCCGAGTAAAGAACTGCTTTTAACCTACTTTCCCCCCGATCTCGGAATGCAGGTAAACGAACAGGAGCGCCTGATTGGGCCGTTCATCAACCAGGTTACCAATAAACTGCCCCCCGAAAAGCGTAAGGCCTACCTGCTTCGCCCGCAGAACATGTTGACCTTCGATACCTTGCTGGAGAAGATTCTCGAAGCAGACGGTATCACCAAGGACATGATCCAGGCCCAACAGCAGCGCCTGAGCCTGCTGCAGCGTTTGCTCAGCGCCGCACCCGACTCGCGCGCCGAAATCATCCGCCAGGAAGAATCCCTGATCGATAGCGACTTCTTCAACATCCTCTCGCGCCTGGCCGAATCCTCCATGGCCCAGGGCGACGAACAGGCCGGGGCCGTCCTGGCCGCCTTGCAGCAGCAGCTTTTGAACGAAACGAAGTTCGGCAAAGACATGCAATCCCAGGCCAAAGAAGCCGAGGAAGCCGTCAAGTCGCTGCAGGAAGCCAGCCAGCAAGGCCTGACGCGAGAAAAACTGCTCGACTTGATCATAGACGCCCCCACGGAAACCCGCCTCTCGACGCTGGTCAGCCTGACCCGCTCGGGCCTGGACTATACCTTCTTCCAGATTCTGGGAGAACGGATCGAAAAAGCCGGCGACGAGCAGAAGCAAAAACTGACCGGATTGCGCGACAAACTGCTGGCCATGACCCAACAGATCGACCAGGCCATCCAGCAGCAGATGGAACAAACCAAGGCCGCCCTCGATTCGATTTTGAGCGCCCCCAACCTGGACGAGGCCCTGGCTCAGAACCTGGACATCATCGACGAATACTTCATGGAAATCGTCCAACAGGAGCTGCAGGCCGCCCGCCAGCAAGGCAACCTGGAACGCTCGGGCAAGCTGCAGCGCATCCAGCAGCTCATCGAACAGCTCACCACGCCCCCGCCCGAAATCGAATTCATCAAGGAACTGCTGGGCGCCACGGATGCCGCCGAACGGCAGCAGCTGATGGAACACAACCAAGACAAAGTGACCCCGGAAATGCTGCAAATGCTCAACAACGTGATCGTGCAGAGCGAGACCCAGAACCAACCCCCCGAGGTCTTGCAGCAGCTCCAGGAAGTCTATCGCGCCGCCCTGCGCTTCTCCATGCAAGCCAATATGAAATAAATCGTTCAAAAAACACCCTCCCGATAGGAGGGTGTTTTTATATTTTCAGGTGCCGGCCCCTGCGAAAAAGGACTGCCCCAGGTTTATCTCATTCGGAGGGATTGTCCAACCGTAAACCGTGCCCACGGACGGTGACGATAAAGTTCCATTCCGGCTCGATGCTGCTCAGACGGTCCCGCAGACGGCGTACCAGGGCATCGATGGCCTGTTCGGATACACCCGTCGCCTCATCGCTCCCCCACACGGCGGAGATCACCTCATGGCGAGGCACGACCTCACCTTGCTGGTCGTATAGCGCCTGTAACAGGCGGAACTGTTGTGCGGAAAGCGGCGGGACGACCTCGAAATGCCCAATCCACACCCGCCGGGAGCGCACATCCAGGAACAAACGTTTCGACGGCCTGGCATCCAACACCGCTTTTTGGCCCTCCATGGGCATGGTGGCATCCGAACTAAGGTAAATAAAACTTTGCACCAGGGCAATCTGCAAAACGTCTCCATCCTGGAGTTTGACCGGCTCACTGACCCGCTCGCCGTTACAATACGTCCCATTTTTACTACCCAGGTCTTCCAGGAGCATGCCGTCGACTTCGGGCGTCAGGCGGGCATGGTAGCGTGAAACCTGGCGATCAGGCACAACCACACTACAGGCAGCATCGCGTCCCACCACCATCGACTGGTCGATGACCCACCGCTGCCCGCTTAATGGCCCTGTCTGTCCGATCAACACAGGGAGATCCGCATTCAGGTGCTCCATTTTTTACCCTCCGCAGGCCGGTAAATTTAAAAAGTAAACGCAACTACCCAGTCCGAGGTGAAATTCGGGAACTTCCCCCCACCCTCTGAGCAGTTACAGGTAAACTTTCATTACTCGGAGTATAATAATAGCAGAATTTCTAGATTTGTGGAACGACGCTTGAGTATTCTTCCGAGCACACCCACGCCAGGTCCATACGTCGGAATGCTGCTTCGTTTCCACCGGGAGACCAGAGAAGAGACGTTATGCCAATTCCCTTAAAAGCAGGGGAAGTTCTACGCGGGCGCTATCGTGTGGCGCGCATCATCGGGCAGGGCGGCATGGGTTCTATCTACCTTGCAGATGATTTGCGCCTGGAAGGCCGCCAGTGTGCCCTCAAAGAGGTCGAACACGACCGTTCCTTGACGCCGGAGTTGATGCAAGAAGCTCGCGACCAGTTTTTCCGCGAAGCCTCGGTGCTGGCCCGGCTCGACCATCCCAACCTCCCCAAGGTCTCCGATTACTTTTCCATCAACAGCCGGGACTACCTGGTCATGGATTTCGTCCCGGGCAAAGACCTGCGCAGCCTGGTCATCGAAGCTCGTCAGAGCAACACCTTCCTGAACGAAAAGGACGTATTGAATTGGGCCAACCAGCTGGCCGACGCCCTGTTCTTCCTCCACCAGCAGGACCCGCCCATCGTCCACCGTGACATCAAGCCCAGCAACCTCAAGGTGACCCCCAGCGGGCTATTGAAACTGGTCGACTTCGGCCTGGTCAGGGTACTCGCCCCGGGCGAGATCACCATCACGATCTTACAAGGTCAGGGGACTGCCCTATACACCCCCCTGGAGCAGTACGGCGGAGACAGCGTCCACACCGACGTGCGCAGCGACATCTATTCTTTCGGGGCCACCTTGTACAATTTGCTGACCAACCAGGCGCCGGCCAACGCTCGCGACCGCTTTCTCAACCCGGAATTGTTCATCTCACCCCGGCAGGTCAATTCCGCCATCAGCTCGCGCACCGAAAAGGCAATCATCTGGGCCATGAGTCTCCACCCCGACGAACGGCCGGACACGGTGGAGATCTTTCGCCAGGCGCTGCTCGGCGATCAGCCCCTCATTCGCCGCCAGTTCATCAAACAATCTCTGTCCCTGACCGATATTCTGGAATCCAGCCCCGAACGTACGTTGTGGTGGCTGGCGCTGGGATTGACCCTGGTCAGCCTGGTCACCACGTTATTTTCGTAACTCCTGGCCGGTATCGGGATGGTGGAGGGTCCAGCGCTGCCAGGCCCACCCCCCGGCCCAGCCGGCAAAGATTCCCAGCAAAATGATACCTACCAGGCCGGCCAGACCAGATTCACCCAACCAGAACTTCTCCAGCTGAAAACCGATCAACAGGTACAAAATGTAAGCCGCCAGCCCGCCCAGGCTGGCCAGTAATGCCCAGCGCACCCCCCAGCGCAGGTTGATACGCTGGCTGCCAAACCAGAGGATACCGCCGGCGCCCCCCCAGATGATCAACATGGACAGCAGCCATTCCCCGGCCCCGGGCGACACAGGTGAAACCGGCGCCGTGGTGGGGGTCGCAGTCGGCGAGGGTTGTGGCGTGATGGTCGGCTGCTCAGTCTCGGTAGGCATCGACGTGGGGGCAATCGAGGTGACTACCGCCGCGCCCCCCGTGGATACGTCCAGGCGCAGCAGGGCCGACACGCTGGCCGGATCGCTGACCACCCGGATTTCGTACAACCCGGGCGCCTGGATGCGGTAATTGGCCCGGGCAATCCCATCGGCCGTGACGGTCTCGATCTGCTGGGCCGTGCTCCCCTCCCCCCCGATCACGATTTGAAAACGCGCCACCGTTCCGTCCGGCACGGTGTGGCCGTTGTGATCGACGATCACCCCTGTCCGCAGCGGGATGGTATCTCCCACGTTGAACATGGGCACAATGGTCGGCGTGACAGTCGTGATCACCGGGGTGACCGCAGGGCTAGAATCCTGGCTGGTCAGGTTATCGACGTACAGCTGGATAACCTGGTCCGGGTCTGGCGAGGTAGCCGTGATCATATCGTACCCGATGCCCGGGACAGACACCGGCGAAGAGCCGGTGGGCGAGATCTCCTGAAAGAGCAGTCGTGCGGCGACGTCGACGAAAGCCGGCTCCTTACTGTACAGCCCGTAATACGCGGCCAGCTTGGAGATATTGGTGGCGTCGAGGTAGTAGGGCGCGTTGAACGAGAACACCACAATGCGCTTGCTGCCCAGCAAGTCTGGACGCTGGGTCAAGAACTGCTGCAAAGCCGATGACGCCGGGCGATCCTGCTGGACATTCAAGATGGCAAACACCAACCAGTTGGCCTGGCGGATCTCATCTTCCAGCTGGGAATCTTCCGTGTTCCCCGCAAGGAAACGGTCCAGGTCGGCAAAAGAGTACGAAGACAGGTTGTACTGGTAAATCTGTCCACTGGATTGCGGCCCGTACAGGCGCGCCACGGCACTTTGCAGGGCATCCACCGCCATGGGGATCTGCGCCGTACAGCGGGAACACTGGCGCTCTTCGATCACGTCGGTGAAAAAGACGATATGGTCCTGGGCAGAAGGCGGGTTGGGAACAGTAACTTCCAGGCCCTGCTGGTCGGGGCTGAGCAGCGTAGCCGCTTTTTGGGCCACTTCGAAGGTCACACTTTCTGAGCCGCCAATCTCTGCCAGCCCTTCCTGGACAGGGATGACGCTGTCGATTGAAAACGACGGGTACATTTTGTATTTCAGCTGCAGGAGCCGGGTCACGGACAGATCCACACGCTGGGCAAAAGAGGCGTCTTCACGGTACTTCAGCGTAAAGTAATCCAGGGCTCGTAAAGTAGATGTATACGAATCCGGATCCCCCGTGGAACTGAAATCGCCCAGGTACAGCAGGTCATTGCCGGCCAGGAAAGCGTTGCGGGCCACCTGGCGGCCGTCGAACGTCTGCCCGGTAGGATCGTAGAACATGCGCACGGCCCGGCTGCCCAGGTCGTCGCTCACCACCACCCCGCCGTTCTGGCGCCAGGTGGAAAGCGGCGCCAGGCCCATGATCTGCTCGAACGCCGCCGCGTCGAAACTGATCGGCCGGGTGGTCGCACGAATATTGCCCTGAAAGCCCTGGTATCGGATGTGTGAAACCAGGAGGCCATCCGTCTGGGCCTCGGCCGGGGCCTGGTTGTTGGTTACGGCAAAAAAGGGAGCCAGCTCAATCTGTTTCAGCTGTTCCAGGGATTTGCGCACGGTGGCGACTTCTTCGGTCGGAGAACGATCCGAGCCGCCGCGTCCGGGAAAGTGCTTGGAAATCAGGGCTACACGATTCTCGCTGCCGCTATGGACGCCATCGATGTATGCGCTGCCCATGCTCCCTACCCAGTAGGGATCGCCGCCAAAAGTGCGCGTACCCAGGTCGTCTCCCTCGATATTGACTGTATCCAGCACGTCCAGGTCCGGGCCGAGCAGCAGGTTGATCCCCAGGCGGCTCAGTTCACTGCCCAGAACTTCTCCTACCTTTTGGGCCAACTCGGGGTTCCAGGTGGCTCCAATGGCCATCTGATTGGGTAGCGGCGTCATCCCGGTTAAAATCTGGTCGTAGGGGTAACCGTCCCCTTCCTGAGAGATGCCGATAAACAGGGGCACGTACTGGGCCACCCCGCCTTCGCTGGTCGCAGCCCCGGGCGTGCCGGGTTGGGCGCCCAGCCAGGCGTTTTGCTGCAGCTGGCTGATCAGCTGGTAGGCGCTCTCGACTGTGTTCTGCGGGCCGGTAAAATTATCGTTGTCTGAAGACAAAACTACGCCGCCGACGTGGTGGTTGACGATGAGATCGTAAATCTGTGAGCCCACCCCCACGTCGCTGCCGTCGAAGGTAACCAGAAAAAGCTGGCCTACCTTTTCTTCGGGGGTCATCCTGGCCAGGGTGGCCTGGGCCTGCTGGCGAGGGTCATTCTCCTGCCGGTTGGACGCAGCACGAACAGTCCCGGCCGGCGCAACCAGCGCCGCCAGGATGACCAATGCAAGCCAAATCCGAACGGAAAAAACCCAATACTTCATCTTCTTCTCAACAATAAAGATTTTCCCAGCGTTCACAGATGCCGGCGTGCACCTCGGGCTGGATGTTTCCTCCTGTAATCACGACTACAGCGGGCCGTTCGATTTCTTCCGAAGTGATACCCAAAGCCAGGGCTACGGCTGCAGAACCTTCGATGATTTCGTGATGCCGGTACCAGGCATAGGCAATGGCGTGTTCGATTTCCGTTTCCGTTACCAGAAGGAACCGGCTGACGTATTGGTGCACCATCGGGATGGTAATGGAATTTTCTTCCACCGGGCCGGAGAGACCATCGGCCAGACTATCCAATTCTACAACATCTGACTGGCTATGGTGATGATAAATTTCGTGGAGATAAGCCGAGGCCACAGATTGTACCCCAACCAGGGTCGGGCGTGGAGAAATTGGTTCCAGCGACTTGCCGATTCCTGAAATCAAGCCACCCCCACCCGCCGGGACCAACCAGCTGGGTGTGGGCCGCCCGCCGAGCTGGGCAAGCGTCTCGACGCCTATGGTCCCTTGCCCGGCAATGACACGCCCGTCATTGTAGGGGGAGACGAAGGTCATCTCCTGCTCGATGGCAAAGCGGCGCGCCGTCTCTTCCGCCAGCTGGTAGCCACCCGGCACCAGGCGCACGTCGGCGCCCAGGGCACGCATCGCATCCAATTTTGCCGGTACGGCGTGCGCCGAAGCAAATACCACCACCGGCGCGCCGCTGGCCCGGGCAGCCACAGCGACCCCCTGACCGTGGTTCCCGGCCGAGGCCGTCACCAGGCCGCGTTCTCGCTCCCAGGGCTCCAGGTTGAGGATTTTATTGAAAGCGCCGCGGATCTTGTACGATCCGGTGATCTGGTGATTTTCCCACTTGATCCATATTTCATGTTGCGGATCGAAGGTCAGTGGGGTTTCTTCGACCCGCCCTTTGAGCAGCTCGACGGCTTCGTCCAGCCACGCATCGGGGATCACAGCGACTCCCAGGTCGCGCGGGCCAGGCGCGGGTCGTCGGTGATGATACCATGCACGCCCAGGGCGTACAGCCGGCGCATTTCCTCGGGTTGGTTGACCGTCCACACGTTGACCTGCCGGTTCAGGCGCTGCTGTTCCCGCATGAACTCCGGCGTGACATCGGAGAAATAGGGATGGATCAGGTGGGGTGAGACCAGTCTGCCCAGCCAGGTGCGCATGGCCTGCCAGGATTTTCCTTCTCCGCACAGGATGGCCACCGGAGCCTTGGGCATGTGGTTGTGGATGCGTATCAGGTTCAAGGGGTGGAAGGAGGAGAAGAGCACGTTGTCTTCTAACCCATGGCGCTTCACTTCGGCCACGACCTGGTTGGGCAGGTCGTCCAGGGGGCTGGCGTAGTTGGTGACCTCCACGTTGATCAGCATCCGTTTTTCCACCAGCTCGAAGACCTCACTCAAGGTGGGAATGGGCTCGCCGCGGAATTGCTCACCAAAGAAACTGCCTGCCTCCAGCGCCTTGAGCTCGCTGAGCTTAAGCTGGCCAACCAGGCCATGTGCGCCGGTGGTCCGGTCTACCGACTGGTCGTGGATGACGACCACCTGGCCATCTGCGCTCAACTTGGCGTCCAGCTCGATCGCGTCGGCGCCGTGTTCCAATGCGGTCCGGAAGGACGCCAGGGTATTTTCAGGCGCGTGCGCACACGCGCCGCGATGGGCAAAAAAGACGGGTTGCAATGCTTTTTGCGACATTAAAGCTCCACAAAATACGACTCTGCCGCGGCGTCGATCATTTCACGCGTCATGGCCGCTTCTGTGGAGAGGTATTTCGAGATATCCAGAATTTGGTCACACAGGTCGCGTGGGTGAGAAGCGCGCAGTTTCCGGTTACGCTTGATGTACCATTCCTGGAGCAGGTAAGCCAGGCCCTGGTCGCTATACGTGACGCCCTTGGTGGCCGCCACCCGGCGGAAGATCTCGCGATACTCTTCGTAGCTGGGGTCGCCGATCTCGATCTTGTGGCGCAAGCGGCGCAAGAAGGCCTCGTCCACCAGGTCTCTGGGGGGCAGGTTGGTCGAGAACACCACCAGGACGTCGAAAGGCACCTCGATCTTCCGTCCGGTATGCAAGGTCAGGTAATCGATGCGGCTCTCCAGGGGCACGATCCAGCGGTTCAACAGATCGCGGGGTCTCACCTGCTGGCGGCCGAAGTCGTCGATCAACAGGATGCCGCCGTTGGCTTTGACCTGGAAGGGAGCTTCGTAGTACTTGAGCGTATCGTCGAAGACCAGGTCCAACCCGGCCAGGGTGAGCTCGCCGCCGGTCATGATGAACGGCCGGTGGATGCGCACCCAGCGCGGGTCGCGGCGGGTCCCGGCCCGCAGGGAACCGGTCCCGTTGGGGGTCACGTTTTCATCCGGCGCCAGCTGCTGGTTCACCGAATCGTACAGCTTGATCACCTGCCCATCCACGTAGATGGAATAGGGGATGTACATACTCTGAGACAGGATGAGGTTGCCGATCGCCCGGGCCAGGGTTGTCTTGCCGTCCCCGGGTGGGCCGTACATAAAGATCGACATGCCCGAGTTGATGGCCGGCCCCAGGCGGTGGAAAGTACGCTCGCCGATTACCATGTGCGAAAGCACCTGGCGCATCATCCGGTTGGTGACCGACATACGGCCACGACTCTGCCGCTTGCAGGAATCGATGTAGGCATCTAACGGCACAGGCGCCGGCCCGGCGTACTGGCTGCGTTCCAGGGCTTCACGGGCGCGGGCGATCCCGGCGCCGGTGATGGCGTACTGGTAGGCGCCCTCTCCCAGGCCCATCTGCGATGAGCGCACCTCCAACAATTTCTCCCGTTTCAGGGCCTCCAGGATGTGGTCGATCACGCCGGTGAAGGGCAAGGCCACTTCTTCGGCAATTTTGAAGCCGGTCATGTAGCCCTGGAAATACATCACTTTCAGGATATGGTCCTGAAGCCACAAGAAAGAAAGGCCAGTGTCTTCTATCCGGGTAATCGGCGGCGGAATAAACGCTGAAGTTAAGGGCGCTGAGGCGGGCACTGAATTGACCGGTTTTGCAGAAGTACTGGTCATAACAATCCCTCACTAGACAAGATGAATGGCCACCGGGGTTCCCAAGGAATTGCCCCGGGCCGGGGATTACCGGCGGATAAACATCTGCCACGTCCCCTTATCCCCATATTCAACACGACTTTCCCTGGGAAGCCAATGAAACTGATAACATTATAGCATGCTCTCTTGCCCATTCGGATTGGGATAATCGATAACTCTGAAAGGCAAGCGGGTAATTCCTGGCAAGTCCTTGTCGAGATTCAGGCCATCCAATATAATCATGGCCATGAACGTCACCGTAATCATCCCTGTTTTCAACGAAAAAAACACCATCCACGAAATTGTGCGCCGCGTCCGGGCCACCGGGTTGGTCCAGGAAATCGTCATCGTCGATGACGGCTCTACAGACGGGACCCGCGAGGTCCTCAACGATTTCGACCCACAGACAGGGGTCAGGGTGTTCCTGCACGAAAAGAATCGCGGCAAGGGCGCCGCCGTCCGTACGGGCATCGAGAACGCCACCGGCGACGTGCTCTTGATCCAGGACGCTGATCTCGAATATGACCCCCGGGATTATCCTGGCCTGCTCAAGCCGCTCGAAGAAGGCATCGCCGATGTCGTTTATGGCTCGCGGTTTCTGGGCGGCGCCAGGCGGCCGATCTTGTTCTGGAACATGGTAGCCAATAAGATCCTCACTTTGATCACCAACATCCTGTACAACAATATCTTGAGCGACATGGAGACGGGCTACAAAGTCTTCCGCCGCCAGATCGTCCAGGACATGCCCCTGCGCTCGCGTCGCTTCGAATTCGAACCCGAGTTTACCGCCAAGATCCTCAAACGACACATCCGCATTTTCGAAGTTCCCATCACGTTCAACCCGCGCGACTATTCAGAAGGCAAGAAGATCAAGATGCAGGACGCCTTTATAGCCCTGTGGACCCTGATCCGCTACCGTTTCGTCGATTAGACTCAAACAAAGCGGGAAATAGGTCAGGCCTATTTCCCGCTTTGTTTTAATCTCGAAGTGGAACGATCTTTATTCGTCCGGCTCACCGGAAGGCTTGAGATCCCGCACGCCCAATTGCAGCGAGACACGCCCGTTGTAATAATTCTGTTCGAAGGTGTACAGCAGATCCACGTAAGCCGGCATCTCTTCCGCCCAACATCCCATTCGAAAAGCAATCGCATCGTAAATAATCTTGCCGTCGCTAACGGTCAGGCGCAGATGTTGGCCATCCGAACCCACCTTGCGATAGCGCAGCACTTTGAGCCCTCGCGACACGAACAACACGCCGGGATTGCCCAGGCCGGTTGGTTCGAGCAAATCGATTTCATTTAAAATCGCCGGTTTCAAATCGCGCAGCTGGATTTCCATATCCGCCGTCAGGACCGGGCGCAGGTCCTGGGCGGCCAGTTCCCGGGCGGCAATACTTTTTAAACGGGCAGCCAGCTCGGCCAGCTTTTCATTCTCCACGGTAAACCCGGCCGCCATGGCATGCCCGCCGTGACGCACCAACAGGTCGGCGCACTCGTCCAGGGCGTGGGTGATATGAAACTCTGGAATACTCCGGCACGATCCACGCGTATACTTCTCGCCCACGGCAGCAATCACTGCCGGGCGGTAATAGGCTTCTGTCAGGCGTGAGGCCACCAGCCCGACCACGCCCATATTGAAACTGGGATCGGAAGCAAAGACCAGGAAGTCGTCTTCGCCCACAGGTTCCAGCTGTTCGGCCGTCTCCTGCATCTGGCGGGTGAGGTCCTGGCGCTGGCGGTTCTGATCGTCCAGCTTCTGGGCCAACAGCCCGGCCGTGGACAGGTCATCGCACATCAACAGGTCAAAAGACGCCAGGGCAGATTCCAGGCGGCCGGCCGCGTTGAGGCGCGGCCCCAACAGAAAGCCGATGTCCCGCGCCGTGGCCGCTTCAATACGCCAGCCAGACACGCCCGCCAGGGAGCGAATCCCCTGGCGCTGCGAATAGCGCAGGTAATGCAGCCCGGCGCGCACCAGCGACCGGTTTTCCCCGACCAGGGGGACTACGTCGGCCACCGTGCCGACGGCCACGAGGTCCAACCAGTCGTCCTGGGTGAAACCCGGCATGGGCCGGCGGGTGAGCAGCGCCTCGGCGATCTTATACGCCAGGCCAACGCCGGCCAGATTCTTCTCCGGGTAGGTGTCGCCGGGGCGCTTGGGGCACACGACCGCGCGGGTCACCGGGATCTCTTCCAGCGGCTCGTGATGGTCACTGATGATCAGGTCCATGCCCAACTGGCGAGCCAGCTCCGCCTCGCGCGGCGAACGAATGCCGCAGTCCACGGTGATGACCAGGCGGATGCCCTCCTGGTACAGGTTTTCGAGGGCTTCGTTATTCAGGCCATAACCTTCGTCGAAGCGGTTGGGAATGTATCCGCTGGCTTCACCCCCCATGCGCCGCAGCACCTGTACCAACAAGGCTGTGGCTGTAACCCCATCCACGTCATAATCGCCGTACACGGCAATGGGCTCGTGGCAATCGATGGCCCACAAGATCCGCTCCACAGCCGCTTCCATATCCAACAGTAGAAAAGGATCGTGGAGCGAGCCACTGGTGGTCAGAAAGGCGTGGGCAGATTCGGCCCCGGCAATCTGGCGGTTGTAGAGCAGCTGGCGCAACAGAGGAGAATAACCATTAAACTGTTCATCTAGTTCGGCCGGGATCCTATCCAGGATCCTCCAGCGTTTTCTCAAGGACGGTTGCATAAGACTGGTCACTCCCGGGAAGAATGATCGACATAGATCCGCTCCGGGCGAGCCGACATGCCGCATACCACCTCGTAGGGGGACGTATTCCATTCCCTACCGAGATCCTCCGCAGAGATTGAAACCGCACCCTGCGAGCCTAACAGGACCACTTCGTCGCCGACCGCGGCGTCGGGGACGCTGTCGATCTGGACCATACACTGATCCATACACACCGTCCCCAGCACGGGCACCCGATTACCCCGCAAGATCGCTTCGGCGCCCAGGCGGCGCCGGAAACCATCTGCATACCCCACGGACAGCACCCCCACGCGCTCGGTTTTCTGCGTAAAGTAATGGTGGTTATACCCTACCCCGTACCCCGCGGGAAGCTCTTTGATCGAGACCAGCGTGGTTTTGAGACTCATGGCCGGCCGGAAGCCTGCCGGCAGGGGCGCTTCTGGCGAGGGATCTATGCCATAGACGGCAATCCCCGAACGCACCATATCAAAATACCCCTGGGGAAAATACAAAGAACCGGCGGAATTACAGGCATGCACCCACTGTGGGCGCAGCTGCAGCGCCTGCAACTCGTCGATCATGCCTTGAAAACGCCCGATCTGCCAATCGGTGGTGGATAACAATGGTTCGTCGGCCCGGGCAAAGTGGGTAAAGATGCCTTGCACCTGCAAGCCCTCCTGCCGGTTTAGCCACTTGACAAAATCGACCCCCTGCTCTGGGAACAGGCCTAAACGCCCCATCCCGCTGTCGAACTTGACGTGCACCGGCAACACGCCCCCGGCCCGGCGGGCCTGGCCGGCATAGGCCTCGGCAATCTGCGGGTCGTAGACCGACTGGCTAATTCCATTTTCGATGGCCTCCGGGATCCGCTCGGGAGGGGTATACCCGAAGACCAGGATCCGGCATTGGACGCCGCCGCGCCGGATAGCCAATGCCTCGTCGATGCGGGCCACGCCTAACCAGCCCACGCCCGCCTCTTGAGCAGCTTTACTGACCTCGACAATCCCGTGTCCATATCCATTGGCCTTTACCACGGCCATCACCGGTTTCTTGGTGATCTGCTGGAGCTGTCGCAAGTTGTTCCGAATCGCCCCAAGATCGATTTCCAGCCACGTAGTGTATTCCGCTTTGTCCATGCCGATAGTATATCCCGACGAAAAGCGGATGGCAAGGCGTCCCCCGGAAGCAGGGTTTGCTTATATAATTCTGATTGATGACGTCTCAAGCGATCTTTGTCCTGATCGTAACCCTTGGCGCGGCCGCTTTACTGATCTCCGAGCGCATCCGAGCCGATGTGGTCGCGCTCCTGGTGATGGTCATCCTGGGCCTGAGCGGCATCGTCACGCCGAACGAGGTCTTCCGGGGGTTTAGCGGTTCGGCGGTGATGACCATCCTGGGCATTTCGATCATCTCGGAAGGGCTGCACGAGACGGGCGTCACTCATTGGCTGGGGCGGATGATGGCGCGCCTCGGCAAGAACTCCGAACGGCGCCTGGCGCTGGTGGTGATCCTCACTTCAGCCGGGCTGTCTTTATTCATGAACAACATCGCTGCCGTGGGCGTGCTGCTCCCGGCCGTGATGAGCCTCTGCCGGCAAAATCAGGTTCCGCCCTCACGCCTGCTCCTGCCGCTGGCATATGGCACCATCCTGGGCGGCATGGCTACTCTGCTGACTACTTCCAACATCATCGTCAGTGGGGCGCTGCGCGAGGCCGGCTACCAGGCTTTCGGCCTGCTGGATTTCTTGCCCGGCGGCATTCCCATCGTTGCCGTGGGAACACTCTACATGCTCACCCTGGGACGCAAAATGCTACCGCACGTCTCTCCCAAGGGCCAGCTCGTACGCTCCCAGCAATTGCGCCTGGAGCTGGCCAACCTTTACCAGCTCAACAAGAACCTGTACGAGATCGAGGTGCTGCCGGACAGCCCTCTCTCCGGGATGAGCATCTCGTCCGGGCGCTGGGCCCAGAAGACCGGGTTACTGGTGCTGGGCCTGATCCGCAACAGCCACAGCCAGTTTGCCCCCGGGCCGGAACAGGTCATCCTGGCCGGGGACCACGTGATGGTCCAGGGCAGCCCCAGGGACAGTGTGCTGGCTGATTTGGGCCTGCGCCTGATCCACTATACCACAGAACAATCCACCATCACCGACGACACCACCACCCTGGCCGAGCTGGTCGTATCCCCCCACGCTACCTTCAACGGTAAATCTCTGAAAGAGATCTCTTTTCGGGAGAAGTACAACCTGAACGTGCTATCCATCTGGCGCGCCGGCCAACCCATTCAGGCCGACCTGGCCGATACCCCCCTCCAGTTCGGTGACGCTCTGCTGGTGCAGGGCAGCGCCGCCAGCATACGCCTGCTCCGCCAGGAACCCAACCTGGTCTTGCTGGAAGAAGATCCAGACGCCATCCAGAAACCGGGCAGGCATCTGTTCACCTTGTTGATCACCCTGCTCACCCTGGGGATCGCCTCCACCGGCATCCTCCCGGTAGCCGTGGTGGTTATGAGCGGCGCCGTGCTGCTCCTGCTGACCAATATCGTCAACGCCAATGAAGCCTACCACGCCATCGAGTGGCGGGCGATCTTCCTCATTGCCGGGATGTGGCCTTTGAGTACGGCGATCCGCACCACCGGCCTGGCTGACAGCGCCACCCAGGCCCTGCTCTCCGGGCTGGGCCGGGTACCTCCCCTGGCCGTGGCGGGCGTGCTCATTCTCCTGGCGTTCATCCTGACGCAAGTCATGAGCGGACAGGTCTCCGCCCTGGTCCTGGCCCCCCTGGCGCTTTCCGCAGCGCAATGGTTCGCCATCGATCCGCGCGGCATGGGCATTGCCGTGGCGCTCGGCTGCTCCCTGGCCTTCGCCACCCCCTTCGGACACCCGGTCAACGTGATGGTCATGGGACCCGGGGGCTACACTTTTCAAGATTACTGGAAGATCGGCGCGCCCCTCACCGGGCTGATCTTCCTGACCATCCTGCTCGGGCTCAAGATCTTCTGGGGGTTCTAGCCCGCCGGCGCCAATGTCCCTTCCCCCCGTGTCAGGGGAAAGGTATACTCAGGCCAGCTTACTGCTCTAGATTAGGATTACATGTCGAACCGTTTCTTTCAATTTGACCTCCTCGCTCAAGACGGGCAAGCTCGCGCCGGGGTATTCACCACCCCCCACGGCGATCTTCACACGCCCGTGTTCGCCCCGGTAGGCACCCAGGCCACTGTGAAAGCCGTGACCCCGGCCCAGCTGGAAGAAGTGGGCGCCAGCCTGGTGCTGGCCAACACCTACCACCTCTACCTCCGGCCCGGCTCCCAGCTGATCGCCGACCTGGGCGGCCTGCACGAATACATGCAGTGGCCCCAACCCATCTTGACCGATTCCGGCGGGTACCAGGTTTTCTCGCTGGCCGGCATGCGCAAGATCGATGAAGACGGCGTTACGTTCAAGAGTTACATCGATGGTTCCATGCACCGCTTCACCCCCGAAAGCGCCACGGCCATCCAGGAGCAACTGGGGGCCGACATCATCATGGCCTTCGACGAGTGCGCCATCCCTGACCAGTACGATTACAGCCTGAAGGCCATGGAACGCACCCACCGCTGGGCCGAACGCTGCCAGGCAGCCCATACCCGCCAGGACCAGGCATTGTTCGGCATCGTCCAGGGCGGGATCTTCCCCGACCTGCGCGAAAAATCGGCTCGCTTCATCTCCAATCTGGATTTCCCCGGGCATGCCATCGGCGGGCTTTCGGTGGGTGAGTCCAAAACCGATATGTACCGGACCATCGAATTCGTCAACACCATCCTGCCCGTAGAGAAGCCGCGCTATCTCATGGGGGTGGGATCGCCAGAGGACTTGATCCACGGCATCCAGCGCGGCATCGACATCTTCGACTGCGTGTTGCCCACCCGCCTGGCGCGCCACCAGGCCGCCATGACCTTTACCGGGCGCCTCAACCTGCTCAATTCGGTTCACACGCGTGACCCGCGACCGATCGATGAGACCTGCGTCTGCTACACCTGCCAACACTTCAGCAGAGCCTACTTACGGCACCTCATCCAGGCCAAAGAGATCCTGGCCGCCACTTTGATCTCGATTCACAACCTGCATACCCTCATCGAACTGGCGCGTAGGGCCAGGCAGGCCATCCTGGAGGGTAATTTCCAACCCTTCGCGACCTCCTTCTTAGAAAACTACAAGGTGTAAATCCTATGACCATCTTTCAGGCAGTCATTCTTGGCATCGTCCAGGGGCTGACCGAGTTTCTGCCCATCTCCAGCTCCGGACATCTGGTGATCGTTCCCTTCCTGCTCCAATGGAAGCTGCAACCCGAAATCGTTTTCAGTTTCGACGTCCTGGTGCAGATGGGCACCCTGGCAGCCGTAATCGTCTATTTCTGGAAAGATTTGATCGAAATCGCCGTGGCTTTCATCCGGGGCCTGATCGAACGCCGGCCCTTCGATACTTACGCATCTCGATTGGGCTGGTACCTGATCCTGGCGACCATCCCGGCCTCCCTGGCCGGCTTGCTCATCAAAGACGCCGTCGAACAGGCATTTCACAGCCCCATCGCCACGGCCTGCTTCTTGCTCGTCACGGCCGCCATCCTGGTGCTGGCCGAATACCTGGGCAAGCGACAGCGGCCTTTGCAAACCATGACCTGGAAAGACGCTGTATGGGTCGGGTGCTCCCAGATCGCCTCACTGTTCCCCGGGGTTTCGCGTTCGGGCGCCACTATCGCCGGTGGATTGCTGCGCAACTTCAATCGCGCCGACGCGGGGCGTTTCTCCTTCCTGATGTCCATCCCGGTCATGGTGGGGGCCGGCGGGTTGAGCATCCTGGACCTGTTCGACATCCCCAATCTGAGCAGCTTCCTGTTGCCGCTCTTACTGGGCACCCTGGCCGCCGCCGTGGTCGGGTTCCTGGCCATCCACTGGCTGCTGCGTTACCTCACCCAACATTCACTGCGCGTCTTTGCTATCTACTGCGCTATCGCCGGGATGATCACCCTGGTGGTTGCTTATGTTCGTTAAGAGAATCGCCGGTGTACTCTGCCTGGTCGCCCTTGCCGGCTGCCAGGCCGTTCCGGCCTCCCCCACCCCGGGCCTGCCGCCCGACCTGTGGCAGGTGCAGATCACGCCATCCCTCCAGTGGCTGGCGACGGACCTGAACAACTGCACCCGGCAGGTGTCCAATGTCTCATTATTGATCTTCGAACGCCCCACCTCGGCCCTGGAGACAGAGAAATTCGACTTCACCCTGCGCTGGGGCAGCGTGCCGGACGGCGGCCCCTACGCCGCCGTCCTGGGCCAGGACGAGCTGGTGGTCATCGTCCAGGCGCACAACCCGCTAGAAGAGCTCAACCTGGCCGCCCTGCAGCAGATCTACACCACTCCGGGCCTGGACTGGTCCAGCGCGACCTCCGGCCAGGCGCCGGAAGTCCAGGCCATCCATGCCTGGGGCTACACTGCCGGTAGCGACGTGCAGCCCGTCTTCGAGAACCTGCTCCTCCAGGAACCGGCCAATGAGGCTTTGCTGTATACCGCCCCCGACCCAGCGGCCCTACGCCAGGCCGTGGCGGATGACCCGGGCGCCATCGGCTTTATTCCCCGGCGCTGGCTGGACGAGCGGGTCAAAGCGGTGAGCATCAACGACCTGCCAGCGGGGGCCACGCAGCAACCCGTGTTGGTCATGGCGTCGCAAGAACCCACCGGGCCCCAGACTACCTGGCTGGTGTGCATCCAGGACGCACTCGCCAGCCGGCCATGAGATAGGCCATAGAGGTTACGATAGAAAAAAGTCCTCCCGGGTAAACACCCACCCGGGAGGACTTTATTGTGTATCCAGTTCTGAGGCTTAGCGACGTAATGAGCGCAGGAAATGATTCACGGCGTCGAAATACAGGTCGAACTGCTCGCGGCGGATATTGTGCCCCGCGCCGGGGATAACGGC
>JAAZNB010000354.1 GCA_012798515.1 Chloroflexota bacterium | reverse complement strand
GAGCTGTAAGGGGGTGAGGACGGCCTGGCCCAGGACGCGCTGGATGCTGTCGGCCGGGCGGCGCCCACTGAGCAGGTGGTAGAGGGTGGCGGCCAGGGAATATTGGTCGGAATATGGGCCGGTGCGGCCGCTGCCGTATTGCTCGGGCGGGGCGTAGCCGGGCGTGTAGCCGGTGGCCCCGATCTCGGTGGTCTGGGCCGTGCCGGACATCTTGGCGATGCCGAAATCGACCAGCATCACGGCGCCATCCGGCATGATCTTGATGTTGGCCGGTTTGACATCGCGATGGATGACCGCCGGGTCCTGGGAATGCAGATAATGCAGGGCGGCCACCAGCTGCTGCGCCCAGCCGAGGACCTGCTGGGCGGAGAACTTCCCCTGGCTATCGAGTAAGGCGGCCAGGTCTTCGCCGGGGACGTAATCCATGACCAGGAACTGGTCGTCGTCGATGAGGAAATAATCGATCACCCGCGGCAGGTGGGCGTGGCGCAGCCTGGCCAGCAACTGAGCCTCGCGCAAGAACTGGCGGGCAGCCTCGGGGCTGGAATTCTGGTTGCATTTGAGGGCCACCTGGTTTTCCAGGGCGGTGTCGTGGGCCAGGTAGACGGCCCCCATGCCGCCCTTGCCCAGCAAGCGGATGATGCGGTAGCGGTTGTTCAAGATCGAATCGACTGCCAGTTCCATGCACGTGTTCCCTTGTGGCCAGAATGCTTCGCCCGTATGTTTGGAAAAAACCGTTTCTCGGCCGGGCGCAAATTGCGTTCAATTTGGAGAAAACAGGGTATTTATATTATATCCCTGTCCACCGGACTAGCGCTTTACAGACAAGTTTTGCTACAATAATTAACGTCAATATGAATCAAGGTTTTAGCCTTCTTTTTCTCCAATGACAGCTGATCAATGTGGGAGCAGGGGGAGAGAAGGCCTATTGAACCGGATCGAAAGCAAGCATTCCAACACAATATCTGAGAGGAGGTCCATATGTCGGATCTGGGAACTGTCCTACGTGGTTACACCGGCTACCGGGGCCACGAAGGGCATATCAGTTTTCTGCTGCACCGCTTTACCGGTCTGGGGACGGCATTGTTTTTGACAATCCACATCCTGGATACCGCTACGGTCTATTTCTTTCCCAGTTTGTACAACCATGCCATCGGGCTTTACCAGTCGACCCTGTTCGGCATGGGCGAGGTGGTGCTGATATTCTGCGTATTTTATCACGGCGTCAACGGCCTGAGGATTGCTTTCCTGGACCTGTTTGCTCCGCAGGGATGGGTGCTGCCCATCCAGCGCAATTCTGCCTGGATCACGATGGGGGTGACGTTGTTGTTGTGGATCCCTTCCACGGTGATTATGGTGCGCAACCTTTTGATCCATAACTTTGGCATGTTTGGTGGGTAGGTGAACAATGGAAGCTGCCGATAACCAAACTCGAACTGTCCGCCAGGTGCAAGTCAAGCCTAATTACGACATGTTGGCCTGGCGTTGGATGCGTTACAGCGGTTTCTTGTTGATCCCGCTGGCTTTTGGGCACGTGCTGATCCAGGACGTGATCGTGGGGGTGCACGCCATCGACCTGGACTACGTGGCGCTGCGCTGGGCCAATGTGGGCTGGCGGATCTATGACGCCCTACTATTGGGCTTTGCCTTTGCCCACGGGATGAACGGGGTACGCCAGGTGGCGTACGACGTGGTGCATTCGCCCTCAGGGCGTAAGGCGGTCAACTGGGGCCTGTTTATTTTCTGGCTGGTTATTTTCTTGATCGGCGCCGTAACGGTCATCGGCGGCGTACGGTCGGCATAGTCGAGGAGCTACGCATGACACAAACCCACATCTATGATGTTGTCATTGTTGGTGGAGGCGGGGCCGGATTGATGGCCGCCCTGCACGCTTCGCGTGGGGCGCGCACCGCGGTAGTGAGCAAGCTTTACCCGGCCCGTTCCCATACCGGCGCGGCGCAAGGGGGGATCGGGGCCGCCCTGGGCAACGTGGAAGAAGACCACCCGGAATGGCACACCTTCGATACCGTCAAGGGCAGTGATTACCTGGGTGACCAGGATGCAATCGAGTTTATGTGCCAGGAAGCCGTGCAGTCAGTCTACGACCTGGAGCACATGGGCCTGCCATTTTCGCGGCTGCCCAACGGGCGCATTGCCCAGCGGCCGTTCGGCGGGCACACTAACAACGTGACCGGCAAGCCGGTGCGCCGTTCGTGCTACGCCGCCGACCGCACCGGGCACATGATCTTGCAGACCCTGTTCCAGCAGTGCATCAAGAACCAGACCGTGTTCTTCGACGAGTTCCACGTGATGGACCTGCTGGTGGTAAATGGGGCCGTGGCGGGGGTCACGGCGATAGAACTGGCCACCGGCGAGATCCACATCTTCCGCAGCAAGGCAGTCATCTTTGCCACCGGCGGCCACGGGCGTATCTGGGAAGTGACCTCCAACGCCTACGCCTACACCGGCGACGGGGTGGCCGTGACCATGCGGCGGGGCGTGCCGGCCGAGGATATGGAATTCTTCCAGTTCCATCCCACCGGCATCGTCAAGCTGGGCATCCTGATCACCGAGGCTGTGCGCGGCGAGGGTGGGGTGCTGATCAACAACCAGGGCGAGCGTTTTATGGAACGCTACGCCCACTCGGTGAAGGACCTGGCCTCGCGCGATGTGGTCAGCCGGGCCATCTACCTGGAGACCCGCGAGGGGCGCGACATCAACGGCCAGAAATACGTGCTGTTGGACGCCCGTCCGGAGACGATCAACCGGTACGCCGAGCTCGATGGGCGCACCCGGCCGGATGGCACGCCCTACCGGGTGACGGCCGAGGAGATCCTTTCCAAGATCCCCGACATCGCCGATTTCTGCCGCACCTACCTGGGGGTGGACCCGGTGAAGGATCCCATGCCGGTGCAGCCCACGGCGCACTACGCCATGGGCGGCATTCCCACCAATAAATACGGTGAAGTGGTCATCGACGATCAAAATACCGTGATGCCGGGGCTGTACGCAGCCGGGGAATGCGCCTGTGTCTCGGTGCACGGCGCCAACCGCCTGGGGACAAACTCCCTGGTGGACCTGGTGGTGTTCGGCAAGCACGCCGGGATGCGGGCGGCCGAATATGCCCGGGGCGCAGCCCTGCCCGAACTGCCGGCCGATGCCCTGGATTTCACCCTGGCGCAGATCGACCGCTTAAAGAACGGCGATGGCAGTGAAAACGTGGCCGACATCGGCCACGAGATGCGCACCATGATGTTCGACGACGTGGGGGTGTTCCGTACTCAAGAAGGGCTCACGCAGGCCATGGAAAAGCTGCAAGAGTTACGCCAGCGCTTCCAGCACGTGCGCGTCAGCGACCCTTCCAGCGTGTACAACCAGGAGCTGTTCAGCGCCTGGGAACTGGGCAACATGCTCGACCTGGCCCTGGTCACCACAGCCTCGGCCCTGGCGCGCCAGGAATCGCGCGGCGGCCACGCCCGCGAGGACTTCCCCAAGCGGGATGATGCCAGCTGGCTCAAACATACGCTGGCCTGGCTGGAAGACGGCCAGGTGCGCCTGGGGTACAAGCCGGTCGTGGTCACCAAATACCAGCCCAAAGAACGCGTGTATTGATAGGAGGAATATCCCCATGCAGATCAAACTGCGGGTTTTTCGCTACCATCCGGAGAAAGATCCCAAGCCGTACTACCAGACCTTCGAGCTGGAGGTAAACCCCAAGGATCGCGTCCTGGATGCCCTGGAAAAGGTGCGCGGCTACCAGGATGGCTCCCTGGGCTACCGTCGTTCCTGCGCCCATGGGGTGTGCGGCTCGGACGCCATGCGCATCAACGGGCGAAACCGCCTGGCGTGCAAGGTACTGATCGAGGACCTCGGCACCACCGAGATCACCATCGAGCCTATCCTGGGGCTCAAGGTGAAGAAGGACCTGATCGTGGACATGCAGCCCTTCTTCGAACACTACCGCCAGGTGCTGCCCTATTTTATTAATGAAGAAGCCCTGCCCGAAGACGGCAAAGAACGCTTGCAGTCCCAGGTCGACCGGGAGCGCTTCGACGACACCACCAAGTGCATCCTGTGTGCGGCCTGCACCACCTCTTGCCCGCCTTTCTGGGGCGACCGCTCCTTCGTCGGCCCGGCGGCCATCGTCAACGCCCACCGCTTCATCTTCGACAGCCGCGACCAGGGGGCAGCCGAGCGGCTCAATATCCTCAACGAACAGGTGGGGGTGTGGCACTGCCGTACCTCGTTCAACTGTACCGAGGCCTGCCCGCGCGACATCCAAGTGACCAAAGCCATTGCCGAGGTCAAGCAGGCCTTGCAGACCGGCAAGATAGAATAAAGCCTGAACAGGGCAGGGCCCTGGCGGTGCAATATATATAGAATCAAAAAGAGGCGCCCAGAAATGGGCGCCTCTGTAGTTCCGGCTTGATTCTAGTACTCCGGCATGGGCGGAGGAGCGGGTTTTTCCTTTTCGGGCACTTCGGTGACCAGGGCTTCGGTGGTGAGGATCATCGAAGCGATGGAAGCGGCATTTTCCAGGGCGCCGCGGGTCACTTTGGCGGGGTCGATCACGCCGCCCTTGACCATGTCGAGGTATTCATCGCGCAGCACGTCGTAACCGATCTTGCTGCCGCCGTCCTGCTGTTTGCTGCGGACGTTGGCAATGATGACGGGGCCGTCTTTGCCGGCGTTTTCAACGATCTTGCGCATGGGAACTTCCAGCGCCTTGCGGACGATGTTGACGCCGATCTGCTCGTCTTCGTTATCCAGCTTGAGGCCTTCCAGAGCCGAAGTGGCGTTGACCAGGGCCACACCACCACCGGGGACGATGCCTTCTTCCACGGCAGCGCGGGTGGCAGACAGGGCATCTTCGACACGGTGTTTCTTCTCTTTGAGCTCGGTCTCGGTCGCGGCGCCAACACGGATGATGGCAACGCCGCCGGACAGCTTGGCCAGGCGCTCTTGCAGTTTCTCGCGGTCGTAATCGCTGGTGGTCTTGTCGATCTCGACCCGGATCTGGCTGATGCGGCCTTTGATCTCTTTTTCATCGCCTTTACCGCCGACGATGGTGGTGTTGTCTTTGTCAGCAACAACCTTTTCAGCACGGCCGAGGTCGGAAAGCGTAGCGGAATCCAGCTTGCGGCCGGTATCTTCGGAGATCACGGTGGCGCCGGTCAGGGTGGCGATGTCGCCCAGCATGGCCTTGCGGCGGTCGCCAAAGCCAGGGGCTTTCACGGCCAGGACGTTGAGCATGCCACGCAGTTTGTTCAGCACCAGGGTAGCCAGGGCTTCGCCATCGATATCTTCGGCGATGATGACCAGTTCACGTTTGCCGATCTGGACCAGTTTTTCCAGGATGGGGACGATATCGGCGGCGGCGGAGATCTTCTTGTCATGGATCAGAATATAAGCGTCGCTGATGACGGATTCCATATGTTCTGAATCGGTGACGAAGTAGGGGGAGATATAACCGCGGTCGAACTGCATACCTTCTACATATTCGGTCTCGAATTCCAGGCCTTTGGATTCTTCAACGGTGATCACGCCGTCTTTACCCACTTTGTCCATCACTTCGGCAATCAACTCGCCGATGGCGCGGTCCTGGGCGGAAATGGAAGCCACGTTGGCGATATCTTCCTTGGTGGTGATCTCGATAGCCTGGCTCTTGATCTGCTCGGCTACGGCTTTGGCGGCGCTTTCGATGCCGCGTTTGAGCAGCATGGGATTGGCGCCGGCGGCCAGGGTCTTGAGGCCTTCGGTGACGATGGCGTGGGCCAGCACGGTAGAGGTGGTGGTGCCGTCGCCAGCGATGTCGTTGGTTTTGGTGGCGGCTTCCTTGAGAAGCTGGGCGCCCATATTCTCGAAGGGATCTTCGAGTTCAATTTCTTTTGCAACGGTCACGCCGTCATGGGTGATGGTGGGGGAACCGAACTTGCGATCCAGAGCTACATTCCGTCCCTTCGGGCCGAGCGTGGTGGCTACCGCGTTGGCAACAATATCTACGCCATTCTTCAGGCGGCGGCGTGCATCTTCTGAAAAAACGAGTTGTTTGGCTGCCATTACAGAACTCCTTGTGTAAATAATACCTGGGGATTACTCTACGATTGCGAGGACGTCGCTTTCGCGCAGAATCAGTACTTTCTTGCCATCGATCTTGATCTCTGTGCCGGAGTATTTGGCAAACAGGACGGTGTCATCCACGGAGACATCCATGGGGATGCGCTTGCCATTCTCGTCTTTATCTCCGGCCCCAACGGCCAGAACTTTACCCTTCTGGGGCTTTTCTTTGGCGGTTTCGGGAAGAACGATACCACTGGCGGTCACTTCTTCCTGTTCGATAGGTTCTACAACAACACGGCTTCCTAATGGTTTAAGATTGAGAGCCATTCCTTACCTCCTGCATCAGGCTGTAGATCGATTTTTTTTGTCTTGATTTAGCACTCTTCGGTGTAGAGTGCTAAACCGAAGTGAATCATACACGGCTTTCAAGAGGAAGTCAAGAGGCCGTCGGAAGAATTAACAGAATTCTGATAATTGGCGAAATGGGGTGAAATCGTCCGCGTGCAGCCGCCAGAACCCCGCCAGGGCGTCTATTCGCCGTACGAGCGGCAGATTTCCTCGCTGGGCTCGATGATCGACAGGATGGTGGGGTCGTTGGAGAAGCCGGCGCGCACTTCGGCCAGCACCTGGGTGGCTTCGGCGCAGTAGTTGTTCACCGGGCGGTGCATGCCGGCCAGCACGGAGCCATAGGTATAGTAATAAATCACGGTGTTGGCCGAGAGGGGCAGGGCCTGGATCTCGATCTTGGGATCCACTTCGTCGTCGGGGGTATCTTCGGTGCATTCGTCGCGCACGATGCAGCTGGTCTTGGCGTCGCAGCCGCGCACCACGCACTGCAAGGCCGGGATGGCGCTCTCATAGTTGCGGGATTTGAAGTACACCAGCCCCAGGGAACCGTACACGTTGGCGTTGGTGGGGTTGAACTCCAGGGCGGTGCGGGTATTCTGGGCCGCGATGAAGAACTCGCCGATCTGCGAGTAGGTGTTGGCGATGGCCAGGTAGGGGATGGGATCGAAGATGCCAACCTGTTTGTTGATGTTGGCGGCTCTGTCGTAGTATTCCAGCGCCAGGTCGTATTGCTTGAGCTGGCGGTAGTTGGTGCCGATGTTGATGTACAGGAAGGTCATGTTGGGCATCAGCTCGGCGGCTTCTTTGTAGCTGGTGATGGCCGCGCCGTAATCTCCCAGGGTTTCCATCACATAGCCGTTGATGCGGTGGATGTCCATGAAATTCTCGTTCAGCTCCATGGCCTGGCGGATGTATTGTTCGGCTTGCAACCAGTTTTTCTGATCGACCAGGATTTCGGCGTTGTAGGCCAGGGCCAGGGCGTTGTTGTTGTCCAACACGTAGGCGCGCTGGGCCTCCTGGGCTGCATCGGCCAGGTAACCATCGGATTCGTCGCTGGTCACCAGGGTGGGGTTGGAGTTCCAGTCGAGCACGAAGGCGCGCACGGCGTGGGCGTCGCTGTCGTCGGGGGCCAGCTCGGTGGCCCGGGTGATGGTCTCCAGGGCTTCCTGCAGGCGTTGTTTGCGCTCGGCGTCGGTGGTGAGCGAGGCCGAGGAGTAGGTCTGGATACGGGCCAGCTCGACCATGATGGATACGTTGGTCGGTTCCAGGCGTATGGCCTCCTGGTAAGCGCTGATGGCAGCGTTCAGGTTGCCCGATTCGAAGTGAGTTTCGCCTTCCATGGCGAAGGAAGAAGCCGGGCGGGTGACGGTTGGAGTGGGCTCGAAGGGAGAGCGGATCTCCTGGCGCTCCAGGGCGCGCAGCACGAACATGCTGCCGACGAAGAACACCAGCAGGATCAGGACGCGATAGGGATTGGAGCGGGATTGTTGGCGGCGGAAAGTTGGTAATTTACCCGTAAGGTTCATGTTTATCCACTACTGGAGGGCGGCTCAGGCGTTACGCTCGCTTCGGGTAAAGTCCCTTCTGTATCCACGATCGTTTCGGCCGGTGAAGGGGTGACCCCATCGACCAGGCCCTGGCAAATGTTGACCATTTCTTGGGCGTTGTACACGGCCACTTCGTCGGTGGCGGTATTTTGAAGGAGCGTCTGGGAGATCTGCAGCGCTTCGCCGCAGGAGCCTTGTTTGGCGAGGGCCAGCCCGTAGACGTAATAGTACTCGGCAATACGCCCGTAATCCAGGGGGAGGCCCGGTACTTCGTCACCGTTGGTGGCTTGCCCGCCCTGGATGGCCATCTTCAGGTTTTGGATGGCGCGGGGGATGTCCTGGTTGCGATACAACACTACGCCCAGGTTGCCGTACATGTAGGGATCGGTGGGGTCGATTTCCAGGGCCGCTTCGGCGAACTGGATGGCCTTGGAATATTCACCCACCGCGGCGTAGGTGCGCGAGATGTAGGTGTTGGCCAGCGAGTCGTTGGGGTTGAGGGCGTTGGCGCGGTTGAATTCCTCGATGGCTTTTTCGTACTGCTGGAGCATACGATAGTTACGCCCCAGGGCCAGGTGCAGGTCGGACTGATTGGGGTCGATGGCGACGGCAGAAGTGAATTCGGATACGGCCTCTTCGTAGTTGCCGGTCAACTCCAGGATGGTACCGCGCGCCCGGTGGCTTTCCAACAGGTTGGGATCCAGGGCGATGGCGGTGCGCGAAGCGTTGGTGGCGTTGTCGAGGGAAGCCAGGTCGCCCTGGCCCTCCTGGATCTGCAGGGCGTAGATTTCAGATAAATAAGCGTGGGCGGTGGCGTTGTTGGGGTCGATCTCGATGGCTCTCTGCACAGAGCCCAGGGCTTCCAGGTAGTCGCCTTGCAGCCCCTTGGCCCAACCGCGCAGGGCGTAGGCATTGGCATTGTTGGGGGTGAGCACCAGGGCGTTCTCGGAATTTTCTACGGCGTCTTGATAGGCGCCCAGGCTGACTTGCAGTTTGGCCAGGGCCACGAAGTTGTTGGCGTTTTTGGGATCGGCTTCAACGGCCTGCTGGTAAGCGGCCACCGCCAGGGGGATCTTGCCTTCACCCAGCAGGTTTTCTGCTTCGGTCACGTAGGATTCCGGAGCCCGGGTCTGCGTGGGAGTGGGGACGAACAGCGGCGGCGTGGCCGGGACGACCACCTGGTTGACGTACAGCGCTGCGCCGACCAACCCGATCAATAAAATGATCCGCCAGGGGTGAGAACGTTTCCGGCGGTGGGTATAACTCCATTTACTGCCTCTTAAATACATAAAATCATATTACCATTCATCAAATTAAAACGTCAAGATGCCGGGATTTGTGCCGGAAAATCTCTCATTCTTCTTTAAGATCGCCAGGAAAGGGGCGCCTGGCGATCAAAGGAGAAGATTGGGAGCCCAAGATGGCCCGCGGTGGGGCATCTTTAACTTCATTTTAACCTGAGACGGCGGGCTCCAACACTTGCCAAGGCGGGGGGTTCAATTTAGAATGAGACCATGCGATTCGACGTCTTCACACTCTTTACAGCCGGATTAAAACCTTATCTTGAAATCAGTATTTTACAGCGTGCCATTCAAAGCGGGTTGATCGACGTCCATTTACACGACATCCGCTCCTGGACGCACGACAGGCACCACGTCACCGACGACACGCCATACGGCGGTGGGGGGGGAATGGTGATGAAACCGGAGCCGATCTTTGCCGCCGTGGAAGAAGTGATGGGCGTGCCCCTGGAAGCCCCGGTGGTATTGATGACGCCGCAGGGGAAAGTGTTTACCCAGCGCATGGCCCAGGAACTGGCCGCCTACCCGCGCATCGGTCTGCTGTGCGGGCGCTACGAGGGGGTGGATGAACGGGTGCGCCGGCACCTGGTGACCCACGAGATCTCGATTGGCGACTACGTCTTGACCGGGGGAGAACTGCCGGCCCTGGTCTTGATCGATGCGATCACGCGCCTGATCCCCGGCGCCCTGGGAGACCCAACCGGTGCGGCGGATGATTCTCACGCCTCCGGCCTGCTGGAGTATCCCCATTACACCCGCCCGCCCGAATTCCGCGGCTGGGGCGTCCCCGAGGTCCTGCTCTCGGGCAACCACGCCGAGATCGAACGCTGGCGGCGCGAGCAGGCGCTGCTGCGTACCTGGCAGCGCCGGCCCGACATGCTGGAGCAAACCGAGCTAAGCGAAGCCGACCGTAAATACCTGGATAGTCTACTGCGTAAAACCGATTCCTGAAGAACACCTTAGGCCCTGTTCGGAAATTGGGCGTCCTTGCTTTTTGAGGGGGGGCATGGCACCGCAAAAAGCGGTTTCCTCAATAATTTTCGGACAGATACATAATTTGCCTCCTACAGCGAGGGGAACGATGAAACTTAATTACGGCAAGACGTTTCTGCTTGGTTTTGGATTCTTTGGGGTGAGCATCATCTGGGGGACGTACAACGCCTTTGTCCCGCTCTTTCTCGCCAACAAATTCGGTTTATCGGCCGGTTTGATCGGCGTCTTCATGACGCTGGATAACATCGCTGCCTTGTTGATCCAGCCCCCGGTGGGGGCCTGGTCCGACCGCCTGCGCACGCCCATCGGCCGGCGCATGCCCTTTATCTTGATCGGCGCCCCGGTGGGAGCGCTGGCTTTTGGCCTGATCCCCCTGGCTGCGGCCCTGCCGTTGTTTGTGGCCTGCACCAGTACGCTGCTGCTCTCTATGGCTTTCTGGCGCACGCCGGTGATTGCCCTGATGCCGGACATTACCCCCTCGAAGTTTCGCTCCCAGGCCAATGGCATTATCAATTTCATGGGTGGGGTGGGTTCGATCATCGCCTTCCTGGGCGGCTCCAGGTTGTACGAGATCAACCCGGCCTTCCCCTTCTGGCTGGGTTCGGTGCTGGTGGTGGTGGCTTCTTTGCTGGTGTTCCTCTTCATCAAGGAACCCAAGGAGTACGCGGACGAGGTCGAGGAGCGCCCGGGGATGCTTGCCAGCCTGCGCAGCCTGATCCAGGACCCGGAACGCAGCGGGATTCGCATCTTGCTGGCCATCTTCTTCTGGTTCGTCAGCTACAACGCCGTGGAGGCCTTTTTCACCCTTTACGCCGTCAACCACCTGGGATTTTCTGAAGCGGACGGGGCGCGCCTGTTGGGGCAGCTCTCCCTGTTGTTCGTGGTCTTTGCCCTTCCGGCCGGTTACATCGGCGGTCGCGTGGGCCGGCGGGTGACGATCATGACCGGGATCACCCTGTTGGCGCTGTGTATGCTGGCTATGTATGTGATCTCGCCGGCCGCTTTGACCGTGGAGCTGGCCAGCCTGCCCGTGCTGGGGAGCGTGCCTGTGGTAGGCCTCATTTTGATGGCCGCCGGCGTGTCCTGGGCGCTGATCAATATCAATTCCCTGCCCATGGTGGTGGACATGACCACCGAGGCCCGGGTGGGGACCTATACCGGCCTGTATTACCTGTTCTCGACCATGGCGGCCATCCTGGGACCGATCATCAACGGCTGGATCGTGCAGTTCAGCGGCAATAATTACAACCTGGTGATGCTGCTGGGCCCGGTCTTCCTGGCGGCGGCCTGGGTGATGATGGCCGGCGTGCGGCGGGGCGAGGCCAAAGTGTCGCCGCCCGTGCCGGCTGCCTAGAGGGTGTTATGAATTCCCCTCGCTCCGGCGGCCATGTCTGGTCGAGCGCACCCCTGTGGGGCGTTGGAATACCCCTGCGGGGCACTTTGAAAGCCCGACCTGCTAAAAGAAGGGGCTCTGCGGCCCGGGGAAAACCTTGTAGGGTGCGTTGCCAACGCACCTCTTCCTCGGGGTATACGTACCCCATGGCAAACGGGGTATGCCCGAGGCGGCACGGGTCAGCCGGCATCCCTGGCCGGCCGTGTTCGGTCGGGCATGGAAGCCCGACCTGCTTAAAGAAGATGGCCTTTTTTACCCCTTGCGGGGAATGATATACCCCTACGGGGCACTTTGGAAGCCCGACCGGATGAAAAAGCAGATGATCCATGTCATTGCGTTCTCCCTGAGGGCTCGCAATCTCCACCCCGGGCGGGGTGGCGCGGCTATCGAGAGCGTGTGATGAACTTTGCGCCGAGGGGGGTAGACGTTCGACATAGATCGAAAAGCGTACCCGAGTGATGTCCGCGAGGATGGATGGGCTTGTATGGCCCCGTACCTGACCTGCCTGGCGTTTGCCATGCTGCTCAAATCCCGTGTTCACCGCATGGCTCATGTCCTTTAAGTTCATAACACCCTCTAGCGAGGCGCCATCTGCACCGGTTGCGAGTCTCTGTAAAGATTAATGCTGGATGAGGATAATATCTTGTCAGCCCCCATCATCGGCATTATACTTTGAGTATAGCCTGTAAGGGGGCAACCCCTGCAGGCGTTCCCACTACATGGTTCATTCGAACCGCATTCTCTCGGAGGAGAAAATGACTAAGAAGTTCAATCTCGTAATGGCTGTGCTGGTAATGGTCTCTATGTTGCTGGCCGCCTGCCAACCGGCTGCCACGGAAACCGCTTCTGCCCCCAGCGAAGCTGCAGCCGCAGTTAAGATCTGCCAGATCACCGACACGGGTGGTATCGATGACCGCTCCTTCAACGCCACGGCGTGGAAGGGTGTCGAAGATGCTGTGGCTCAGTTGGGCGTCGAAGGCAAATATCTGGAATCTCAACAGCAAACGGACTACGAGAAGAATATCAACGCATTCCTGGATGAGGGCTGCGATCTGATCGTCACCGTTGGTTTCTTACTGGGCGACGCCACCCAGGCTGCTGCTGAAGCCAATCCCGATAAGAGCTTCGCTATCGTGGACTATTCTTACGACCCTGAAATCGCCAACGTTCTGGGCCTGACCTTCGCCACCGACCAGGCTGCTTTCATGGCCGGTTACGTCGCCGCTGCCGCCACCAAGACGGGTAAAGTGGGTACCTTTGGCGGTTTGCAGATCCCGACCGTGACCATCTTCATGGATGGCTTCGCTATGGGCGTGGACTACTACAATGCGCAGAAGGGCACCAGCGTGGAAGTTCTGGGTTGGGACCCGGCCACGCAGACCGGCCTGTTCACTGGTAACTTCGAAAGCACCGATGATGGCCGCAAGATGGGCGAGACCCTGATGGACGAAGGTGCCGACGTGATCATGCCGGTAGCCGGCCCGGTGGGCCTGGGCACTGCTGCCGCTGTGCAGGAACGCGGTAACGCCTACATCGTTGGCGTTGACACGGACATGACCGTGAGCGCCCCTGACTACGCCGGCGTGGTCCTGACCTCTGTGGTCAAGAACATGGACACCGCGGTGTTCGATGCCAGCAAGGCCGTGATCGACGGCAATTTCGCCGGCGGCACCTACGTTGGTACGCTGGAAAATGGCGGCGTGGGCATCCCCGAACTGGGTGATGCGGCCAGCATGCTGCCCGAAGGCACTGCCGACGAGCTGGAACAGATCAAGGCCGGCATCATGTCGGGCGACATCCCTGTTTCCCCGGCTGCCGAGTAATTCACTGCGCGAGTGACTCAGAAAACGCTGGTGTTCAGCATGAACACCAGCGTTTTTCATTGGCCTGGCTATGGTAAAATTGAACGTAACTACTCAGCCTGAAGTGATAGGGCCCCTATCTCTGAGCAGTACCCACTGAACTATAATTTGCCCACCAGGGAGCAGTGTATGGCGCCAATACTTGAACTGCGCAGCATTACCAAGCGTTTTCCGGGTGTGCTAGCCAATGATCACATCAATTTAACCTTGGAACAAGGGGAAATCCACGCCCTCCTCGGCGAAAATGGGGCCGGAAAGACGACCCTGATGAACATCCTTTATGGGTTGTACCAGCCAGACGAGGGGGAAATCGCCGTGCGCGATAAAACCATCCAGGTACATTCTCCCAGTGATGCCATTGCCGCCGGAATTGGTATGGTGCACCAGCATTTTATGCTCGTCCCTGTGTTCACCGTGGCCGAAAACGTCATGCTGGGGGATGAGACCACCAAACGAGGTGGCTTTCTGGATCGAAAAAAAGCCGCGCAGCGCATCCGGCACATTTCTGAGCAGTATGGCCTGGAGGTAGACCCGGACGTCCTGGTCGAAGATTTACCCGTCGGTGTGCAGCAGCGCGTGGAGATCATCAAACTGCTCTACCGCGAAGCGGATATCCTCATCTTCGACGAACCGACGGCGGTGTTGACGCCCCAAGAGGCCGACGAACTGTTCAAAATTATGCGTTCACTGGCCAAGCGGGGGAAATCGATTATTTTCATCACCCACAAGCTGCGCGAGGTGCTGGACGTGGCGGACCGCATCACCGTCATCCGGCGGGGTAAGGTCGTGGGCTCGACCACGCCGGCAGAGGCCGACCAGAACACGCTGGCCTCGATGATGGTCGGTCGTGAGGTGGAGCTGGAGCTGGAACGCGAGCCGATTCAACGCGGCGCCCAGGTCTTGCAGATCAAAGACCTGATGGTACTGGACGAACGCTCGCAGGTGGCCGTGGATGGGGTGTCCTTCGACGTGTTCGCCGGAGAGGTACTGGGTGTCGCCGGGGTACAGGGCAACGGCCAGACGGAGCTGGTTGAGGCGTTGACCGGGTTGCGCGAAGTGTTGAGCGGGTCGGTCACCCTGTTGGACAAAGACGTAACCCATGCCAGGCCGCGCCAGATTACCGAGCTGGGGTTGGCGCACATCCCTGAGGATCGCCAGCGGGACGGCCTGGTGCTGTCTTTCCCGGTGATGGAAAACCTGATCTTGCAAGAATACTATTTACCGGCTTATTCCAAAGGCGTAATCGTACAGTGGGAGCGGGCGCTGCAGAACGCCGATCACCTGATCGAACAATTCGACATCCGTACCCCGGGCCCCATGACCCCGGCCGGGTCGCTTTCGGGCGGTAATCAACAAAAAGTGATCGTGGCGCGCGAACTTTCCCGCCCGATCCACATTTTAATTGCTTCGCAGCCCACCCGCGGGTTAGACGTAGGCTCGATCGAATACATTCACAAGCAGATTCTCAGCCGGCGTGACAGTGGGGTGGCGGTCTTGTTGGTCTCCACCGAACTGGACGAGATTTTGCAGCTGTCAGATCGCATCGCCGTGATGTACCGGGGCAAAGTGATTGCCGTGGTACCCAGTGAAGAAGCGACCAAAGAATACATCGGCCTGCTGATGGCGGGTATTTCTCCGCAGCTTGCCCGGCAGCAGGCGCAGTCTGATGCCGCCGCTTCTATTCCAGAATAACGAGGCTTGCCTTGGAAAAAAAAGATGCCGAACACCAAGACGCTGGGAAAGTCCTCCTGGAGGAAGTAACCACTCCTTCTTCCGGACCAACCGGGCGTCGTCGCCTGGGGCAGATGATCGTTATCCCCATCCTGGCGGTCATTACCGGGCTGATCTTAGGCGCCGTCTTTATCATTTTAACCACCGAGCAGGTATACGCCGCGTTTGGACAATCTTTCTGGGCGGGGATCTCGACGGCCTGGAACACGGTCGCCGAGGCGTATGCCGCCCTATTTACCGGATCGATCGGTGACCCGGCCAGGATCGTGGCTGCGTTGCAATCGGGCGATGGCCTGGAAATCCGCCGGGCGTTCAACCCCTTCCTGGAAAGCCTGGTGACTTCTACCCCCTACATTTTCGCCGGGCTGGCCTGTGCTTTGGGCTTCCGGGCCGGCGTGTTCAACGTAGGTGTGGAAGGCCAGCTGTTCATTGGCGCGGCGACTTCGGCTTTCGCTGGGTACGCCCTGGTTGGCCTGCCGGCCATCGTGCACATCCCGCTGGCGCTGCTGGCCGGCGCCCTGGGCGGGGCAGTGTGGGGATTTATCCCCGGCTGGTTGAAAGCCAAGACCGGCGCACACGAAGTGATCAACACCATCATGATGAACTATGTGGCTTTCCGCCTGAGCGACTGGCTGCTCAGCGGGCCGATGAAGCGCCCTGAATCGTTCAACCCGGTCAGTCCCACGATTCAAGCCAGCGCCATGCTGCCCAAGCTCTTCCCGGAGCCGATCCGGTTCCACCTGGGCTTCTTCATTGCCCTGGGGGTGGCCTGGCTGGTGTACTGGTTCCTGTTCCGTACCACCTGGGGTTTCGACCTGCGCACGGTGGGTGAGAACCCCAACGCGGCCCGCTACGCCGGGATGAACGTTTCGCGCAACGTCATCATGGCCATGACTCTCTCCGGGGCGCTGGCCGGCCTGGCCGGTGCCAACGAGGTGCTGGGCGTGAATCACAACCTGGCCATGGCCTTTTCTTCCGGTTACGGTTTTGACAGCATCGCCCTGGCCTTGCTGGGCAACAGCCATCCCGGCGGCGTGGTGCTGGCCTCGCTGTTGTTTGGCACCCTGCGCAATGGGGCGACGCGTATGCAGGTGGTTTCTTCGATCCCCATCGATATCATCTCCGTGCTGCAGGCCGTAATCCTGGCCTTCATCGCCGCGCCGGCCATTATCCGTACCATTTATCGCTTGCGGGGAAGCGCTCAAGACAGCACTGCTCCGACCATGCGCAGCTGGGGAGGAGACTAATCATGGCAAGCCAGACGGTATTTCACAAACGCTTGGAGATGCGTTCTCCGACCCGCCAGCGGGTGATGGGTATCATCTTTATCCTGTTTGCTTTGTTCATCTGGGGCTTCTTTGCCCGCTCGGTGACGACGGACCAGGTGGCCTCGTTTGGGTTGGCGCCCGGTGGGGTGGCGAGCCAGCTGCCGCCCTGGCAGGTTCCGGCCCTGGCCACGCTGTACGGGCTGGCCGTGGTGACGGCCATATTGGGCGGCATCCAGCTGGCGCGCGGCTTCGAGCGCTGGACCAATTGGGTGCTGTCGATTGTGGTGGCCTTTTTCGTGTTCTCCTTCCTGGTGTGGGCCACGGCCGGGAAGTCGCTCAACCTGGCCGGGCTGATTTCGACCACCCTGTCGAAGGCCGTGCCGATCACCCTGGGCGCCCTGTCGGGCATCCTGTGCGAGCGGGCCGGGGTGGTCAACATTGCCATCGAGGGCATGATGCTGTCCGGCGCCATGATGGGCGCCCTGGTGGGCAGCCTGACCAAAGACCTGTGGCTGGGGTTGTTGTCGGCGATCATCGTGGGGGCGTTGATGGCCCTCATCCTGGCTGTGCTGTCGATCAAGTACAAGACCGATCAGATCATTGCCGGTACGGTGATCAATATCTTCGCTACCGGGCTGACCTCGTATATCTCGGCCAAGTTTATGCAGACCTACGAGGTGCTGAACAACCCGGGCCTGTTTGCCCCCTGGGCCATTCCCGGGTTGGCGGAGATCCCTTTTATCGGGCCGATTCTGTTCAACAATAACCTGTTCACTTACGCCTTGTTTATCTTCCTCATCGTGTTGCACGTGGGATTGTTCTACACGGTGTGGGGGCTGCGCGTGCGCTCGGTGGGCGAGCATCCCAAGGCTGCCGATACCCTGGGCATCGATGTGATCAAGACCCGGTATACGTCGGTGATCCTGGGTGGGATGATGGCCGGTTTTGCCGGCGCCTATTTCACCCTGGGCTCGGTGGGCCGGTTCGACGAGGTGATGACGGCCGGGCGCGGGTTCATCGGCCTGGCGGCCATGATCTTCGGCAATTGGACGCCGTTTGGCTCGTTTGGCGCGGGGTTGTTGTTCGGCTTCGCCGATTCGCTGGCCTCGCGGCTGGCGATTTTGCAGATCAAGATTCCATCCCAATTCCTGCTGATGGCCCCCTACATCGCCACCATGATCGTCCTGGCCGGGGTCATCGGACGCAGCCGGGCGCCGGCGGCCGACGGCGAAGCCTACGAAAAAGAGTAACCTGAACCTTCGTAGAGACGCAAAAAATCCGGCCCTTCTTACGGCCGGATTTTTTTTGACTACAAAACTGTAGAGGGATAGGCCCTCAAATGCGGGCCGCATTCATCTCAGGTTGAATGGTAATAATTCTTGTTATAATTACCACGCAGTAGTTTTATTACCGGCCTGGCGTGAGGATGGGGTCAGGGAGAACAAGCCGGAATACCAGTTCTCGCGCCGGCACCTTTCAGAACGGACGAACACAGGGAGAAACGAATGCCCACAATCGCAGTACAGAAAATCGATAAATCCTTTGGAACGATGCGGGCAGTCGATGACGTTTCTTTCAGCGTGGAGCCAGGTGAGATCTTTGGACTGCTGGGCCCTAACGGGGCCGGCAAGACTACCACGATTCGCATCATCCTGGATATTTTCAAGCCCGACCGGGGCAGCGTCTCTATCCTGGGCGGGCCGATGAGCGAAGAGAAGAAGAACCGCATCGGTTACCTGCCCGAGGAACGCGGCCTGTACCAGGATGTACAGCTGGAACGCGCCCTGGTCTACCTGGCGACCCTCAAAGGTCTTTCCGCGCCGGAAGCCAAACGCCGGGTGAACGCATATCTGGAGCGGTTTGAACTGGCAGAGCACCGCCGCAAGAAGGTCAAGGAATTGAGCAAAGGCATGCAGCAGAAGGCCCAGCTGGTGGTGACGCTGGTCCATGAGCCAGAGCTGGTCATCATCGACGAGCCCTTTAGCGCCCTGGACCCGGTGAACACCCAGATGGTCAAGGACATCTTGCGCGAGCAGCGCCGGCAGGGCGTTACTATCGTGATGTGCACCCACCAGATGCACCAGGTAGAAGAGTTATGCGACCGCATCGTGCTGATCAACCACGGTAAGGTCATGCTGTATGGCCAGCTGGACGACGTGCGCCGTACGTTTGCCGGGCAGGAAGTGGTGGTACGCGCGCTGCGCCCACTGCCGGCGGTGATCGAAGGTGTGGAGACGATCGAGACATCCAACTCCAACGTGCACCTGCACTTGAAGGCCGACGTTTCCCCGCAGCAGGTGCTGCGGGCCCTGGTGGACCAGGATATTCCCCTGGAACAGTTCGAAATCGCCATCCCCACCCTGGACGAGATCTTCATCCAGGTGGTGCGCGGAGAAGGCATTCCCGCATGAACAAACTGTGGCGGATCGCCATTTACGAATATCTGCGCCACGTGCTGCGCAAACGCTTCTTGTTTGCGATTTTGAGCCTGCCCCTGTTTGTGCTGGTTATGGTGGCAGTGGGCGCCGGCTCGGTGCTGCTGTCGATCAATACCCAGCCGGTAGGCTACGTGGACCAATCCGGCTGGCTGGCCGACCCGGTCTCGCCCGAGGGCGACTACAGCGGGCTGGTCCCCGATACGCGTGTTCTGGCCTTCCCGGACGAGGCGGCCGCCCGCCAGGCGTTGGATCAGAACCAGATCCAGGCCTATTATGTGGTGCACGCCGATTACCTGCAAACCGGGCAGGTGAGTATGGTGGCCCGCGAGGTTTCGGCGGATAACACCATCAGCGACTTCAACGGTTTCTTGCGCGCCAACCTGCTCTCGGGCCAATCGCCGCAAATCGTGCGGCGCCTGGTGAACGGGAGCACTTACGAAGTGCGCTCGGTGGACAACAGCCGCCAGTTTGGCCAGGACCAGTGGATCTACTTCGTGCTGCCCATCCTGGTCGGCGTCCTGTTCATCGTGGTGATCAACACCAGTGGGAACTACCTGCTGCAGGCTGTGGTGGAAGAGAAGGAAAACCGTACCATGGAGATCGTGATCACCTCGGTCTCGCCCGAGCAGCTCATGGGCGGCAAGGTGATTGGCAACCTGAGCGTGGGCCTGACCCAGCTGGCCCTGTGGATGCTGTTCCCCGCGTTGGGCTTCTTGCTGGCGCGCACGGCCATCCCGGCCATCCGCGACCTGCCGGTCTCGGATGGGTACGTGTGGCTGACCTTGCTGACCATCCTGCCGGCGTTTATCCTGATCGCTTCGCTGATGGCCACCGTGGGCGCCACGGCGACCGAGGCGCGGGAAGCCCAGCAGGTGGCCGGGCTGTTCACCCTGCCGGTAGTGGTTCCCTTCTGGTTCATCTCCCAGATCATGCTCAACCCCAACGGGCCGCTGGCGGTTTCGTTCAGCCTGTTCCCGCTGACTGCGCCACTCACCCTGCCCTTGCGGGCGGCGTACACGAACATCGTTCCCTGGCAGGTGGCCGTTTCGCTGGGCCTGCTGTACGCCTGCGCCATTGGCGCGCTGCTGTTGGCCGGCCGGGCCTTCCGGTTGGGAATGCTGCGCTATGGAAAGCGGCTCTCGTGGAAAGAGCTGTTTGGACGAGGATGAGGGACGCCATGCAAAAAATACTCCTGGTGATCAAGAACGAAATCTACATGGTGGTCTCGCGCCGCTCTTACTGGCTGACCCTGTTGTTAATCCCCGCGGTGTCGTTCGTCGTCCTGATGGTGATCGGCAACGCCCGCCAGGAAGAACAGCCCAGCCCGGTGACCGAGTTCTTCTCCACCGAAACCCAGGCCAGCCTGGATGGGTTGGTGGACGAAAGTGGCATCGTACACAGCATCCCGGACGCCTACCAGGACGTGCTGCGCACGTATCCTGATGAACCCACCGCCCGGACGGCGCTGGAGGCGGGAGAGATCAGCTCCTATTACCTGATTCCGGCCGATTATCTGGAAAGTGGGCAGGTGATCGTTTATCGCACCGACTTCAACCCCCTGGGGGGCATCAGCCAGTCGGACAGCGTGGACCAGACTATCACCCAGAACCTGCTCGCCAGCCAGCCGGACCTGGAGCGCCGTTTCATGAGCCCCATGGATTTGCAGGTGACCTATTTGCAGGAACAGCAGCCGCGCCACGAATCGGACAGCATGGCCAACTTCTACCTGCCCTACGTGGTGGCCTTCCTGTTTTACTTCATCATTTTCAGCTCAGCCAGCCTGATGCTCAACAGCATCACGGCAGAAAAACAAAACCGCGTGGTGGAGGTCTTGATGACTTCGATGACCCCCGCCCAGATGCTGACCGGCAAGATCATCGCCCTGGGGGTGTTGGGGCTGGCCCAGACCCTGGTGTGGAGCACGGCCGGGCTGATCTTTTTGAACCTGAGCCGGCAGATGTTCGACCTGTCGGCGGCCTTCCAACTGCCGCCTTCGATCCTGGCCTGGGGCGTGCTGTACTTCTTGCTGGGGTATGCCGTCAACGCCAGCCTGATGGCCGGGGTGGGGGCCCTGGTGCCCAACCTGCGGGAATCCTCGCAGGCCACGCTGGTGGTCATCCTGCCCATGCTGGTGCCACTGATGATGATCGGGGTGCTGACGGAGTCGCCCAACGGGGCCTTCTCGGTGGGGATGAGCCTGTTCCCCCTGACCGCTCCGGTGGCCATGATGGCGCGCATGGCGGCCACCGACGTGCCGTTGTGGCAGGTGGGGCTCTCGGTGGTGCTGCTGGCCGCCACGGCCGTATTGACCGTGCGCGCCGTAGCCGGGATGTTCCGGGCGCAGACCTTGCTCTCCGGACAGGCCTTCAACCTTAAACTGTTCTTTCTGTCTTTGGCCGGCCGGGCCTGAATGGGTGGCCGGGAGGATCGATGACGATCAAAAAACGGATTCTGGCCCTGGGGCTGTGTTTGTGGGGGGTGGGGATTGTCTTTCCCTTCGCCTGGGCGATGGGGCTGAACCTGGGCACGGATGCCTGGTTTAACACCTGGTTTGCCCCCTGGTGGATGCACGTCCTCATGCACGCCGCCCTGTACACTGTGCTGGCGCTGGGCCTGTCCCTGTGGCTGGGCAAAGGGCGCTGGGCGGTCGTGCTGTTGGCGGTGGTGGGCGTGGGGCTGCTGCAAGAGGGCGTACAAGTGCAGGCAGTGGGCCGCCTGCCGGGGGCGGGGGAGCTGATCGACCTGGGCAATGACCTGGTGGGGGGCGTGGTGGGTCTGCTGGCTGCCCAGGCGCTGCGCGGGAGTGCGGGCCGGACCGGTGGCACACCTTCTGCCGATCACAATTATGGAGAATCTTAATGCGTAAACCCTTTCCCCTGTTGATGAGCGGGCTGCTCCTGGCGGCGCTGGCGCTGGCGGCCTGTGGCCAGGCCAACGCTCAGGAGGCCATTCAGACCTCGGTGGCGCAGACGGTGCAGGCCATGGCTGAGACCGTGGAACCGTCCCCGGCCACACGCACACCCCGGCCGACCGCCACCCGCGCGGCCGCCTCCCCCTCACCGGCGGCGACCATGAAAGGCCTGGCGACGCCCCTGCTGGGCGGGGCCGTAACCCAGAGCTCCGGCAGCGCCTACAGCGGCTGTAACAGCCTGGAATTTGTGGGTGACATCACCATCCCGGACGACGTGGCCATCCCGCCGGGGACGCGCTTCAAAAAGACCTGGGCCGTACGCAATAATGGGGCCTGTATCTGGGATTCGAGCTACAGCCTTCTCTTCTACTCGGGCGACCAGATGGAAGCCCCCAACGCCGTGCCCATCGTCAAGGAAGGCACCGTGCCGCCCGGGCAGATGGTGCTGCTGAGCGTGGAGATGATAGCGCCCCAGGAACTGCGCAGCTACACCGGTTTTTGGCGCTTGCAGGACCCCCAGGGGAATATCTTTGGCTACGGTCCGGATGGGGACCGCTCGTTCTACGTGCAGATCCGGGTGGCCAACGAGTACGATTTCTTGCAGAACCTGTGCAGCGCCCGCTGGCAAAACGCCGAGGACCTGCTCTATTGTCCCAGCCAGGACAACGATCCCCTGGGTTATTTTAAGCTGGTGCAGAGCCCCAAGATCGAGAACAGCTACGTGCGCGATGAGACCGCCCTGGTGACCGTGCCGGAACACGTCACGGATGGGCAGATCAGCGCTCACTTTAACCCCATTGTCGTGCCGGAGGGGGGCAACCTGACCACGATCGTGGGCTGTATGTACGGCATGCCCCTATGCAAGGTGAACATGCGCATCACCTACAGCATCGAGGGCGGCGCCGAGGAGACCATCGGCGAGTGGAACGAGGAGTACGACGGCCTGACCAGCGACGTCAACATCAACCTGGGCCAGCTGGGCCTGGTGGGCAAGGCGGTGTCGTTCCACTTCTACGCCAAATCCATCGGCGGCCCGGAGGACGACCAGGTGTTCTGGCTGAACCCGCGCATTACGCCGTGAGCCGGGGGGAGCGTTGTCGCCCTCTCGGGATTGCGGTATAATAAAACCACGCCCCCGTAGCTCAATGGACAGAGCGCCTGACTTCGAATCAGTAGGTTGCGCGTTCGAATCGCGCCGGGGGCGCCAGTGCATGTGGGGGTTCGGACAACACCGGCCCCCACATCTGCTATCTGG
>JAAZNB010000353.1 GCA_012798515.1 Chloroflexota bacterium | reverse complement strand
GGGCATACCCCAATGATCCGTTCGGGATGGTGAAAGTTGGCTTTCGCTCCGGGTGCGGGCGGGCCGGGGCGCGGGGATGGCCTGCCCCCGCGGTGGAGGGGCATACTTTGCCAGATCGCTCTAGCCAACCTACGCCGGGTCGGTCTCCCCCAGGCCGCAGAGCCCCTTTTTTAGCAGGTCGGGCTTCCAAGGTGCCCCGTAGGGGTGCGCCCGACCGAACACGGCTGGCAAGGGGCGCTGGCTTGCCTGCGTCGTTTCAGGCATACCCCAATGATCCGTTCGGAATGGTGATAGTTGGCTTTCGCTCCGGGCGCGGGCGGGCCGGGGCGCCGGGGCCGCCTGCCTCCGTGCCGGAGGGGCGGGTTTGGCCGGATCGCTCTAGCCAACCTACGCCGGGTCGGTCTCCCCCAGGCCGCAGAGCCCCTTTTTTAGCAGGTCGGGCTTCCAAGGTGCCCCGTAGGGGTATGCCCGACCGAACACGGCCGGCAAGGGGCGCCGGCTTTCCCGCGCCGCCTCGCGCATACCCACAGAGAACGACCCCACCCCACCTCTGCCCAACGCCCGCTGGAGCGGGCCCGGGACGCCCCGGCGCTGAGCGCGGGGGCGAGGGTGTTTTTCAGCAGGTCGGGCTTCCATTATTATGCCCCGTAGGGGTACGCCCGACCGAACATGGCCGGCAACGGGCGCCGGCTTTCCCGCACCGCCTCGGGCATACCCCGTTTGCCACGGGGTACGCATACCCCAAGGAAGAGGTGCGTTGCCAACGCACCCTACCAGAGGCTCCAGGTAGGGTGCGATTGCGAGGTCCCTTGACTCCGCGGCGGAGGGGCCGGTAGCCGCCCCGAACGGGCTCACACGGGGATCGGCCTACTCTTCCTCGGCCTTGCGCAGGTGGGGGAAGAGGATCACCTCGCGGATGGTCTGGCGGTCGGTGAGCAGCATGACCAGGCGGTCGATGCCCATGCCAAACCCACCGCAGGGGGGCATGCCGTAGCGCATGGCGCGCAGATAGTCCTCGTCCATGGGGTGGCGCTGTTCGTCCTCGCTCTCGTAAGCGCGGCCCATTTCCTGGAAGCGAGCTTCCTGGTCCAGCGGATCATTCAGCTCGGTGAAGGCATTGCACAGCTCCATGCCGCCCACGAAGCCTTCGAAGCGCTCCACCATCTGGGGATTGCCGGGCTTGCTCTTGGCCAGCGGGGAGATGTCGCGGGGGTAATCGTACAAGAAGGTGGGCTCGATGAGGGTCGGCTCGAGGAAGTCGCCCAGCAGGGCGTCGATGAGCTTGCCGCGGGCCTGGCCGGGCTTGTGGTTGATGCCCCGGGCGGTCATGGCGGCCGAGAGGCTCTCGGCGGTGGGGTGTTCGGCGATGTCGATGCCGGCCGTGTCGATCAGCCCCTGGCGCAGGTCGACGCGCCGCCAGGGCGGCGTCATGTCGATGGTCTGGCCGCGGAAATTGATCGTGCGGCGCCCCAGCACCTGGTCACAGGTGAAGGCCAGCATCTGCTCGGTCAGCTCCATGACCTGCAGGTAATCGGCGTAGGCCATGTAGAATTCCAGCTGGGTGAACTCGGGGTTGTGTTTGAAAGAGATGCCCTCGTTGCGGAAATCGCGCCCGATCTCGTACACCCGGTCGAGCATGCCCACCAGCAGGCGCTTGAGATACAGCTCGAACGAAATGCGCAGGTAGAGGTCCTGCTTGAGCTGGTTGTGGTGGGTGACGAAGGGCTTGGCCGCCGCCCCGCCGTAGATGGGCTGCAGGATGGGGGTCTCTACTTCCAGAAAATCACGCTCGTCGAGGAACTGGCGCAGGGCGCGCACCGTAGCGGCGCGGGTGCGGAAGACCTGGCGCACTTCGGCGTTGACCGCCAGGTCGGCGTAGCGCTGGCGATAGCGCGTCTCGGGATCGGCCAGGGTGGCGTGGCGCACGACCTGCCCGTCGACCACCTCGTCCTTGGCGGCCGGCAGGGGGGTGATGGCCTTGGCCAGCATGCTAAACCGGGTGACGTGCAGGGTGACCTCGCCCGTGCGGGTGCGCATCACCGTGCCGGCGGCCTCGATGAAGTCGCCGATGTCGAACTGTTCCTGGAAACGCTGCAGGCCGTCCTGGCCCAGTTCGTTGACGCGCAGGAAGAGCTGGATGCGCCCGCTGCCGTCTTCGATGTGGGCGAAGATGATCTTGCCCATCAGGCGGATGGCGCGCAGGCGGCCGGCCAGGGTAACTGCCACCGGGTCGCTGCTCCCGGCGGCCTCGGCCTGTTCGAACAGCTGGATGGCCGCGTGGACGGTGTGGGTCACACCGGCGCGGGTAGGGTATGGCTCGGCGCCCGAGGCCTGAACCTGGCGCAATTTCTCCAGCCGTATCTTTTCAAGGTCAGATAATTCCATGCTCCGCAATCCCTTTGCTTGGTAGAAGATGATGATGTCGCGCCCGCTCCCCCCTGGCTTCCGAGCAGGTCCATGGCGTTAATAAAAAACCCCGCCCGGATGCTGCGGGGCGGGGCGTCGCGTTCTGCCCCAGGTTACTCGACCTTCAAAATGGTGACCACGAAAGAACCGGCCGGCGCGTCCACCTGGACCACGTCGCCGGATTTGCGATTGATCAGGGCCCGTCCCAGGGGCGATTCGTTGGAGATGCGCCCGATGGTGGGGTTGGCCTCGGCCGCGCCGACGATGGCGTAGACCTCGTCGGTCTCGGCGCCTTCCTCTCGGATGGTCACGGTCGAGCCGACCTGTACCGTTTCGCCGGCCACGGCGCTGCTTTCGACCACGCGAGCCGTGGCCAGCAGCACCTCCAGTTCTTTGATGCGTCCTTCTACAAACGCCTGTTCATTCTTGGCGGCTTCGTACTCAGCGTTCTCGATCAATTCACCGCCCTCCATTGCCTCGTGGAGCCGTTCGGCAATTTCCTGGCGTTTGTGAGTGCGTAAGGTTTCAAGTTCTTCCTGAAGCTTCTGATAGCCTTCTTTGGTCAGGAACGAAGTGGGCATGTTTATTTCCTTAACTGTTCTACGTCAAAGAGGTGATCTGGCTGTATCGTTTGCGGTAGGGGTGGTTGGTTGGAGTGTTTATCCGTGATCCGTGTTGATCTGTGCTTTGAAGCCCTTTTTTGAATCCCTGTGCTCTGCATCCATCCAGGCCCCCGAACTATTGTAGCGCGTCGATCCGAAAGACGTTGCTCGTGCGTAGTCCCGCGTTTCACGAGGTCGTTGCGGACAGAAGGTTCTATACAAACAAAAAACACTCCAGAGGGAGCGATTTATCATTGGGACCCAGAGCTTACGGGCCTGCGTCACTTGAGTAGAGGTAATATAACATATTTGTTACCGTTTTGCAAGTTTTTTTCAAGTTTACAGGCACTTAACACACCCCCGCCTGCACCGGCTCCATGTTCAAGAACCAAAATGGGGCAGGGAAAACCTGCCGGTGCAAGCGCCCACCGGCCGCAGAGCGGCCCCGGCAGGTGCATGCGCGGAGCGAATGCACCCGGAGAGAAAGCTGGCCCTGCGCCGGGGTTTCTGGTAGGGTGCGTTGGCAACGCACCGCTTCCCCGGCATACGCCAGCCACGTGGCCAACACGGAAGCCTGGCGGGCCTGGCCCAACGCAGGCCCCCGCCTGCACCAGGAGAAAAATTGGCCCCGGGCCGGCGACCGGGTCCCGGTCGCGAGGATTTTTGTTCGCTGCGTCCAGGAAGGTTGACACTATGCCGGGCCAACCAACGCGGCAATAATCAAAATAGGCTCGGATTCCCACAAGATTTGTCCGAGTACTCTAATATCGTCATCTTTTGACCTATAACCAGGTAAAGGAGAAACGAATGCCCGCAAAGGGACGCGTAGAGATCAACGAAAAGTACTGTAAAGGCTGTGAATTGTGTGTCGAGGCATGCCCACCGGGCGTGCTGGGTTTGTCCAAACAGCGCCTCAATGCCAAAGGTTATCACCCGGCTGAGCTGATCGCGGCCGGGTGTACCGGCTGCGGGGTGTGTACCGTCGTCTGCCCGGAAGCGGCCATCGAGGTCTTCCGGGTCGTAAGCGCCCGCGCGGCGACAGCTTAGGAGGACGGGATGAGCCGCGAACTACTCAAAGGCAACACTGCCATTGCCGAAGCCGCCATTCGCGCCGGCTTACAGGCTTACTTCGGATATCCGATCACCCCCCAGACCGAGTTATTAGAATGGATGGCCCAGCGCATGCCCGAGCTGGGCCGTACTTTCGTGCAGGCCGAGAGCGAGCTGGCCGCCATTAACATGGTCTACGGCGCCGCCTGTACCGGCGTGCGCGTGATGACCTCCTCTTCCAGCCCGGGCGTCAGCCTGATGATGGAAGGCCTGTCCTACATCGCCGGCACGGAAGTGCCGGCCGTGCTGGTAGACGTGATGCGCGGCGGGCCCGGCCTGGGCAACATCGCCCCGGCCCAGGGCGATTACAACCAGATCGTGCACGGCGGCGGGCACGGCGACTACCAGGTCATCACCCTGGCCCCGGCCAGCGTGCAGGAGGCCATCGACCTGACCGTGCAGGCTTTCGACCTGGCCGAACAATACCGCTCCATCGTGGTGCTGCTGCTGGACGGCAGCCTGGGCCAGATGATGGAGCCGGCCGAACTGCCGCCCATGCAGCCCTTGCGCAGCACGCGCCCCGATTGGGCCGTCGACGGGGCCAACGGGCGCCCGCGGCGCTTCTTGAGCTCCATCTACCTCAACCCGCCCGACGAAGAGGCGGCTAACCTGCGCATGCTGCGCCGCTGGCAGGTCATCCAGGCCAACGAGGTGCGCTGCAAGACCTATTTCATGGACGACGCCCGCTTTGCGGTGGTCGGTTTCGGCTCGACCGGGCGCATGGCCTTGTCGGCCGTGCGCGCCGCCCGGGCCGAGGGCATCCCCGTGGGCCTGGTCCGGCCCATCAGCCTCAGCCCCTTCCCCAACGCGGTGATCGAGGAGGTCAGCCGCCAGGTGGAGAGCCTGCTGGTGGTGGAGATGAATTCCGGCCAGATGCTGGAAGACGTGCGCCTGGCCTGCCACGATCGCGTGCCGGTCGAGTTTTACGGCCGCCTGGGCGGGGTCGTGCCCTTCCCGGACGAGGTGCTGGCCGAGATCCGCGCCCTGGCCGCCGGCCGCCCGGCCGGCAGCGAACACCCGCGCGATCGCTGGCTGAGCCGCATGGCCCAGGTTCAGGCATAGGAGCGAGAATGACGATTTCAACCCCAGACGTCGAACAAAAGGTATACCAGCGCCCGGAGGCGCTGCTGGAAGTCAACACCCATTACTGCCCCGGCTGCACGCACGGCGTGGCCCACCGCCTGATCGCCGAGGTGATCGATGAGATGGGCATCCGCGGGCAGACCATCGGGGTGGCCTCGGTGGGCTGCTCTGTGTTTGCCTACAATTATTTCGATTTCGATTTCGTCCAGGCGCCGCACGGCCGCGCCCCGGCCATGGCCACGGGCGTCAAGCGCGTCCTGCCGGACCGCTTTGTGATCACCTACCAGGGCGACGGCGACATGGCCTCCATCGGTATGGCCGAGATCGTGCACGCCGCGGCGCGCGGGGAGAACATCACCGTGTTCTTTCTCAACAACGCAAATTACGGCATGACCGGTGGGCAGATGGCGCCCACCACCCTGCCCGGGCAGAAGACGACTTCGTCGCCGGTCGGGCGGGACGTGGAGCAGAACGGTTATCCCATTCGTACCGCCGAGATGCTGGCCACCCTGGAGGGGGCCGGCTACGTGGTGCGGCGCAGCCTGCACGACCCCAAGAACATCCGCCTGGCCAAGAAGGCCATCCGCACCGCTTTCGAGGCGCAGCGCCGCGGCCTGGGGTTCTCCATGGTCGAGCTGCTGTCGGTGTGCCCCACCAACTGGGGCATGACTCCCGTACAGGCGCTGCACTGGCTGGATGAGAAAATGATCCCCTTCTATCCCATCGGCGATTACAAGGTGCACCCGGCGCTGGCCGGGCTGCGCGTGTGAGGCGGAGGCAAACGAGCATGCAAACTGAGATCATCTTTTCTGGATTCGGCGGCCAGGGTGTGTTGTTCGCCGGCCAGCTGTTGGCCTACGCCGCCATGGACGCGGGGTACGAAGTGACCTGGATTCCTTCTTACGGGCCGGAAATGCGCGGCGGCACGGCTAACTGCACCGTGATCATCGCCGACGAGGAGATCGGCTCGCCCCTGGTGGAGCATCCCCAGGCGGTGGTGGCCATGAACCTGCCCTCACTGGACAAGTATGAGGCCCTGGTGCGCCCCGGCGGGCTGGTGGTGGTCAACAGCAGCATCATCGAGCGGCCGTTGCAGCGCACTGACGTGCACCTGGTGGCCATCCCGGCCAACCAGATCGCCGAGGAGCTGGGCGACCGGCGTATGACCAACATGGCCCTCACCGGCGGGCTGCTGGCCAACCTGCCCATCCTGCCGTTGGAGGCCCTGGAGAAGGCCCTGGGCGAGCATTTGCCCGCCCGCCACCAGCGCTTCTTGCCGCTCAACAGCCAGGCTTTGCACCGCGGGGCGGCGTATCACCTGGCCCCGGCCTGAGGGGGTCCGCGGTGTCCGGTGGCCGGGGTGCGGTGGGGGAGCCCGCGGTGTCCGGTCGGGCGCACCTATTTTCCTCGCCCCTGGGCTCTGCCCGGGGGCGTTTTGGGGCCGCGCTGCGGCCGGGGAGTGGGTGCGGTGAGGGATGCCCGCGGCGGCGCGGGTGGGCCGGCTCGCCCCTGGGCTCTGCCCGGGGGCGTCTGGGTGGCCGCTCTGCGGCCGGGGAGTGGGCGCGGTGAAGGGGATGCCCGCGGCGGCGCGGGTGGGCCGGCATCCTTTGCCGGCCGTGTTCGGTCGGGCATACCCCTACGGGGCATGATGGAAGCCTGACCTGCTAAATGAAGTAGGGTCCTTCCTCGCCCCTGGGCTCTGCCCGGGGGCGTCTGGGTGGCCGCTCTGCGGCCGGGGAGTAGCGCGGTGAGGGGGATGCCCGCGGCGGCGCAGGAGTGGGCGCATCCCCCCAGCTGGTTTGCATGAGCTCTGCGGTGAAGCGTGGGGAGTATGGTATCATTCAGGCGAGGCAAACCCTAACCAACACAGCACATCTATTAGGATCAGGTCCAGAGACACCTTCGCAGGTCCGCACAGGACGCTTTACGCGGGCTGGATCAAACAAGACTTCCTGGGTCAAGGGGATTGTGAAGTCAAGTCATGAACGAATCATCGATAGCCGTCCTGATTCCATGTTATAACGAAGCGCTCTCGAT
>JAAZNB010000352.1 GCA_012798515.1 Chloroflexota bacterium | reverse complement strand
TGGTAAGCCACGCGCCAGAACATCTCTTCGACGCTCTCGCTGGGCCGGCCGTCTTCGTCTCGCCGTACGTAACGGCGTACCAGCACCTGGCGTGCATTTTCGGTCAGCTCCACGGGGGGCAGGTCCGCTGGGGCAGGCGGAGTGGGGAGCAGGCCATTGGGGGTGGTGGGCTTGTGTTGGACTACCATTTTTGATCTCCTCATACTTCTAATAAGCGGTCGATCTCCTTGCGGATGGACTGCAAGTCACCCAGGTGGAGATAGACAATGGCATAACGGATGTAAGCAATCTGGTCCAGTTCTTTCAGGCCATTGATGACCATGTCACCCACGACCCGGGAAGATACCTCCGCCCGGCCCATGCGTTGTAAGGTGGCTTCGATCTCGCCCACCAGGCGTTCGATGTCGGCGGCCGAGACCGGCCGCTTGGCGCAGGCAATCCGAATACCGCGGGTCAATTTGTCCCGGTCGAATTCCTCGCGCGTGCCGTCCTGTTTGATCAGTAGGGGCGTGGCCAGGATCGGCCTTTCGTAGGTGCTGAAGCGTTGGTGGCATTGTTCGCATTCCCGCCGCCGGCGGATCCCGCCGCGGTTGTCATGGGTTGTATCCAGCACTTTAGAATCCGGGTGTTGGCAATAGGGGCAGAGCATTTATTCTCCTGAGAAAGAGGTCGATACGGGTAGGATCCCCCTGGAAAGCTCTACAGAAACGGCTTCTTGTGCTTCGAGCAAACACTACCCCCATATATGGGGGTAGTGAGCCTGGTTACCCGTACATCTTAGGATGTGATATCGATTTTAGCATAAGACAAAAAGGCTTACAAGCCCCTTTGGGGAATCTTAACCTTAAAAATTATAGGAACAAATGTTAAATCATGCGATCCACATTACATCTCCCTTACAGCCACGACCCGGCGGAGAAAGTTCCGGTATAATCGAAAAGGCGTAAATTTTATCTTGGGCGGTAAAACAGGCCTGAAACGAGCCGCGAAGTTCCTCTCTGCGGTTGGGGAGCGGTTATAATCGTATCCATGCACAACCAACTCATCACCAAACATTGGATTCATATTGTCCTGGCGGCCGCGCTTCTGGCGGTGGTTTTGTCTGCCTGCGGCCAGCAGGGGGACACGCCCACGCCCACTGCCGTGCAATCTGAGGCGACGACTGCGGCCACGCCCGAAGAGCTTCGCCCCACAGAAACCGAGGCGCCCCTGGCGGCGCGGGTGAATGGCGAAGGCATCTCCCAGGACGAATTCGGAGCCGAGCTGTTGCGCCTGCAAGACGCCCAGGCCGAGTTGCAGAAGACCAGCACGCCGGAAGAACAGCACCAGCAGGCCATGGACGAGCTGATCGATCAGGTGCTCCTGGCCCAGGCGGCTTACACCAATGGGTTCGAGCTGGACGATGCCGCCCTGCAGGCGCGCATCGATCAGCTGGCGGAACAGGCCGGCGGTGCGGGAGAACTGGAATCCTGGCAGAACGCCAACCATTACACCCCCGAGAGCTTCCGGGCGGCGTTGGCCCGCCAGGCTGCCGCGGCCTGGCAGCGCGACCGGCTGGTCGATAGCGTGGCGGAGAGCGGCGAGCAGATCCACGCCCGCCAGATCCTGCTGCTCAGCCGCGAGACGGCCGACGCGATCTACAACCAGCTGCAATCCGGGGTGGATTTCTCACTCCTGGCCAACCAGTACGACCCGCAAACCGGGGGAGAGCTGGGCTGGTTCCCCCGCGGCTACCTGCTCCAACCGGCGGTGGAAGAAGCCGCCTTTGCTTTGCAGCCCAACCAGTATTCTCAGGTCATCGAGACCCCCATCGGGTTCCACATCGTGCAGGTCATCGAGCGTGGGGACCACGTGTACGCGCCGGACGTGCGTCACATGCTCCAGGAGCAGGCGCTGACCGGTTGGCTGGATGAACAACGCAGCCAGGGCCAGATCGAAATCCTCCTGCCCGACTGAAACGACCTGCCGGGATAGGCGCCAGATGATCCAGGGATAGATGGCCTCTGCATAGAAGGGGATCAACAGGAGACTTTAACGGTGAGACAGGGTGAAGTCATCTGGAATGTTCTAACTGCCATTGTTTTAATGGGTGTATTGGGTGTGTCCGGGCTGTTTGCCTTTATCTACAGCCAGCCCAACGCGCCGGTCAATCCTTTCCCGCCGCCGACCATGCCGGCGGCGATGGTGGTGCCCAGCGGGACGCCGACTCTCGAGCAGCTCCCACCGACCTGGACGCCGGGGGTCACGCCCACCTTCCAACCCCAGCCCAGCGACACACCGCTGCCCACGCCAACCGCTGCCCAGGGCGTGATGGATAGCACCAACATCCTGGCCACGGCCACGGTTGGCAGTGTCTCATCCACGTCCTTTGTGCAGCAGAGCGTGTCGCAGCCCATCTCGGCCAGCGTGTTGTATCCCGACAAGACCTGCCAGTGGGTGGGGGTGGGCGGGCAGGTGGTGGACCTGCAAGGCCGGCCGATCACGGGCATCTCGGTGCAGCTGGGGGGGAGCATCAACGGGGCCAGTATCTTGCGCACCAGCCTGACCGGTACGGCGTTGAAATACGGCAAGGCCGGGTACGAGTTCACCATCACGGACGAAGATGGCCCCATGCAGACCCGCCAGACGTTCTGGGTGCGGCTGGTGGACCAGCAAAACCTACCTCTTTCCCCCAGGATCTATTTCGACACCTACGACGACTGCGAAAAGAATTTGACCATCATCAATTTCAAGCAGGTGCAGTAAAGCAAGGTGAGTTCGAAAGCAGTGAATGGAACCTTTAATCGGGTTCGGGGTGTTTGCGGCATCAATGTGCCGCAAACACCCCGAATTTTTTTGCCCGGAATGGACTGACCGGGGGTTTGAAGGCGCGGATGGGCGGCAACGCTGGCCGCTCCTCCGCGCATGATTATCGAAAAAACCGTGGTCTCTAGCGCGGCTGGCGCGGGCGCAGACGCACCTGCTCGAACCCGGTCAGGGGCGCTTGCAGCGGCGCGGCGGGCAGGGCCATGATCTTCCCATTGCAGAAATAATCGAAGTCGAAGCCGGTCTCCTCACCGGCTTCTTTGCCGGGGATGGGCATCAGGCGGGCGGTGAGCGGCTTGCCCAGGCGCACGGCCAGGCTGGCTACGTCCAGCAGCACGGGGGCGATCTGTTCGGCGCTGGCGCTGCCGGGCAGGGGTACGGTGTCCAGGCCGGTGCCGCACACGCAGGAGAACAACAGCAAGTCTTTGACCTCCAGGCTGCCCTGGGTGGCCCGGGCGGCCAGGATGGAATCTTCCAGCACGGGCAGCATCAGCCCATTGAAGCCGGCCCGTGGCCATTCTCCCTGGTCCAGGGTGTCGGCCAGGATGGCGGCGGCAGAGACCGACCCCAGGTTGCCCAGGGAGGATACCCCCAGCTTCTCCAGCGCCCCGCCCAGCGAGCAGCAATCCTGCGGGTAAGGGGCCGGCGAAAAATCGATGCCGCTGAAGCGCACGTGGAAACGGCGCGCCAGGCGGCGGGCGATGGCGGCCAGCTCGAGCCCGGCGGCGTTGAGCCGTGCCAGCAGGCCCTGGCGGGCAGCAGCCACCGTTTCGGCCTGGGAGAAGGCCTCTACGGCGCTGTCAGCGCATTCCATGGCCAGGGCAAAGGAGGGCATGTGGTCGTGGTGGAAGGCCGAGGGGAAGAAGGGGCCATCCGGGCGCAGGTTGGCCGTGGCGGCGAAGCGCAGGTTGGCAAACCCGTCCGGGGTCAGGGTGGCGTTGCGCACGATCACCTCGGCGCAGGCGCGCACGGCCGACAGGCGCACGCCGTCCAGGGCAGCGGCCATTACGCCGCTGGTGAACACGTTCTGGGTCTCGGCCAGGATGTCGGGGATGAGGGCGTAGCTGGCGGCGTGATGGGGCGTCGCCGGGCCGATGGACAGGTAATCGTACCCCAGGGCGCGGCTCTTCTCTTCCAGCCCGGTGGCAAAGCGCACGGCGGTGGGGGCGTCCAGGGTCTCGAGGAGCTCGGGGAAGGGCGTGGTCGCCAGGCGAACGGTTTGCACTGTGTATCCGGCGCTTTCGAAGGATGCGCGAGCGGCCTCGACAAATGTACTCAGGCGGGCCAGGTGCTGTTCGGCATCGGGATCGCCCGGATGATAAAAACAGGTGATAGAGCGGATCTTCATTGGCTTCTCTGGCGTTGTATTTCGAATAATAGGATTCCGGCGGCGATGGCCGCGTTCAGGGATTCGTTCCCCCGGTGCATGGGGATGTGGATGGAGGCGTTGGCCAGGGCGGCGGCCTGCGGGCTGGCGCCTTCGGCCTCGTTGCTGACGATCAACGCCAGCGGCCGGCGTAGGTCGGTCTGCCAGAACACACTTCCACGGCCAACGTCGGCCAGGTAGATGGTCAGTTTCCCCTGGCAGGTGGCCGCGATTTCATCCCACTCCAGGGAGTAGATGGGCAGCTTGAAGTGCGCCCCCATGCCGGCCCGTACCACTTTGGGGGCGAAAGGGTCGGTAGTGCCGGGAGAGAGCAGCACCGCCTGTACTCCGGCGGCGGCGGCCGTGCGCAGCAAGGTGCCCAGGTTACCGGGGTCACGCAGGGTGTCTACGATGAGAGCGTTGTCGAGAGCCGGCAGGGGCAGGCGCCGCATAGGAAAGACGGCCAGGATGCCCTGTGAAGTCTCGGTGGCCGACAGCGAATCCATCACGTGAGGCGCGATCTGCTCGATCTCCGTCCCCTTGGGGGCTGCGGCGAGGATTTCACGGCCACGCGGCGAAAGCTGTTCGCTGAACAGGATTTGTTCAGCCTGCCAGCCGGCCTGGATGGCCTCCTCGGCCAGGCGCACGCCTTCGACCACGAAGGCCTGCGCATCGTAGCGGTCTTTGCGCCGGTTGAGCAAGGCGCGCACCTGCTGGATGCGCGGGTTCTGGGTCGAGGTGATCATGGCGTCGGGCAGCCCTCGCCAGACTGCCAGGCGGTAAATTCGGTCAGGAAGGCGTGCAGGGTGGGCTGGTCGAAGAGGGTGATACGTACTTCGGCCAGAGGGGTATCCGGGCGCGCTCGGAAATAAGCGCAGATGGTCCGGAAGAAGATAGCAGCGGCGCGGGCCTTGGGAAAACCAAAAATGCCGGTGGAGATGGCCGGGAAGGCAATACTTTCCAGGCCTAACGCTTCAGCCTGTTCCAGGCTGCCGCGGATGGCGGCGGCCAGTTTATGGTCCTCGTCACCCGCTCCCCACACAGGGCCCACGGCGTGGATCACGTAACGGCAGGGCAGGCGCCCGGGGCCGGTCACGGCCGGCCGGTCGTGGGTGGCCGGGCCGTGCTCGTTCACCCACCGGTCGCTCTCCTGCTGCAGCTGCCAGCCGGCCGCACGCGAGATGGCAGCGGCCACGCCCCCGCCGTGCTGTAAATGCGCGTTGGCGGCGTTGACGATGGCGTCCACGCGATCCTGGGTGATGTCGCCTTGCTGGAGGATGAGGCGTTGCCGGGCGGTGAATTGGAAAGCTGCTTTTGGTTCCATGTTTCAAAAACTTCCTGATGCAATCCTACCACAGGAAGAAAAAACGGGATGACATTCGTCATCCCGTTTTGAAGTTCCGCTGGCCGGTTCAGACAGCTTTGGCTTTGGAAACGACGGCGGTAAATGCCTGGGGATCGCGGACGGCGAGATCGGCCAGAACTTTGCGGTTGATGGTGATCCCGGCTAGTTTCAGTGCGTGCATCAAGCGGCTGTAGTTCATGCCGTTGAGACGGGCGGCTGCATTGATACGGGCAATCCACAACTTACGCAGGTCGCGTTTGCGGGTGCGGCGATCGCGATAAGCGTACCACAGGCCTTTGAGCATGGTCTCGTTCGCCCGGCGGAAAAGGCGATGCCGGGTGCCAAAGTTGCCCTTGTTCATTTTTAAAATCTTTTTATGACGCAGGTGGCCTTTCGGGCCTCCTTTTACACGTGCCATGACTTGCTCCTTTGCGAACCACTGGGCGCCGGTGGAATCACCCGTTGCGAACACCCAACAGCCGCACTAAACCGGATAATGATTGGACGAAAACTATCCCTTGCTGTCCATAAATGGCGCCAGGCGGCGGACATTGGAGGCAATCTTCTTCCCTTTGACGACCACCATTTCGGAGAACAGGACCTTGGTGCGCTTGGAGGTGCGGCGGCGGAGGTGGCTCTTGCCGCCCTTGGTGCGCGTCAGGGTTCCGGCTCCGGTGAGGCGGAAGCGCTTGGAAGTTGCCTTATGGGTTTTCAGCTTGATCTTTCCTGCTTTCAACTTGCGTGGCACAGCGAAACTCCTCGTGACAAAATGATGCGGACGTGCAAAGTCGCAGCCGCAATTTTACTCTTCATTTTCAATTGTGTAAAGAAGGATTTCAGTTATTGATGCTCGGGCTTTCTTCAGGTTGGGCCTGGTCTACAGGCTTTTTGGCCTGTTTTGCCTTCCCCGGGGCCAGAACCATGGTCATGACCCTGCCCTCGATGCCTGGCGCCTGCTCGACGATGCAGATGTCTGCCAGCGCTTCCGAAATCTCCTTCAGATCTTCAAGAGCCAGTTCGGGATAGTCGATTTCACGTCCGCGAAAACGAACCGTCACCCGGACTTTCATGCCTTCCAACAACCAACGCCGGGCATCCCGCATCTTGAAAGAGCGGTGGTGCTCATTCGTCTTTGGTCGCAGCCGGATCTCTTTGATTTCGATCTTGGTCTGAGATTTGCGCGCTTCGCGTTCTTTTTTGGTTCGTTCGTAGAGGAACTTACCAAAATCCATCACCCTGCATACCGGAGGTTTGGCAGTGGCGGCGACTTCAACCAGGTCTAGTTCTGCCTCCCGTGCGATACGGAGTGCATCTTTGATGGCGACGACCCCCAGATTATCACCTGTCGGACCTATCAGGCGTACTTCTGGCACTCGTATTGCTTCATTTACCCGAAAATTATTAGAGCTGATAGCCTTCTCCTTCCTGAAGTAAAAGCCAAACCAGGCATAAATTATGCGAGGTTCACAATATAACATAGAACTTTGTTAACCGTCAACGTCTGGCCGGGTGGTGATTGGAACGAACTGCCAGGCCTCGTGACTATTCCAGGCGGGTCATTCTTTGCCCGGCGTAGCAGCCTGTTACCGGCCTGATGAGAGCTGCTTTGGCCAAAAAGACGGGCGCTGGAATGACGTAAAACGACTTGAGGCCCCGAGACGATTACAGGGAATATTATACCATAAATAAACCGGTCGGGGATTTCGTATAGCTTCGAATTCATCAGGACCATGCGCAAAGCCGGCCAACGGCTTCCAACCCCATCTTACCCGGCGAATTCGCGATCCGCCG
>JAAZNB010000351.1 GCA_012798515.1 Chloroflexota bacterium | reverse complement strand
TTCAGGGAGTCGTCCATCATCTGAGAATCGGCAAATTCCGAGGTGGTGCTGATGGACAGGTCGGTGTAGATGCGTTTCACCCGGGTGATAAAGCGCTCACCCAGGGTAGAGTCTTTGAGTTTGATGTAGAACAGGCTCACCTGGCGGGGTTTTCCCAGCAGTTCCTGGGCGTTCTCCAGACTGATCACCGCGCCCCCGTCCTCAAAAGCATCGCCCGTCTGGTAGATACCGATGACGCGATAGGCGCTGCTGCCCAGGCGGATGGTATCGCCGGGCGATTTTTTCATCACCTTGGCCGCTTCGGCGCCCAGCAGGAGGGGATCCCCGCGCACTTTGCGCAGCGAGGGGTCGCCAAAGCGCACCCCTTCCAGGATGTTGAAACGGTCCAGGGAAAAGCTCTCTTGCGGGTACCCGAAGACGAAGAAATAGGGCGCGTTCTGCGTCTGGACAAAACCTTCCAACATGCCGCTGACCTCAGATACTTCCGGCATGGATTCCAGTTCCGCACCGATTTTTTCATCTACAGAGGAAAGACTGATGTCAAAACTGTTGGGTTGGCTGAGGATGAAATCTGCTTTGCTACCAGACAGCACGGAATTATAGCCGGCCTTCATCCCCTCGGCCAAGGCGCCTAAAGCAATAATCGCGGCTACGCCAAGACTGATGGCCAGCACGGTCAGAAGAGTCCGCACCTTGCGACGAATTAGATTCTTGAGTACCATAATACCAACTCAACAATGACTCACCTGAGTAACGCCACAATTCAAGGAACAGTACGCCAACATTTATTCCTTGTCCAGGGCTTACTGCCCTGCCGACCCTCAAACGCGAGGCTACCCATATGTACGCAGCATCCGGGCGCAAAGTTTCGTTTTTGGCCGGCGCCGGGCAACCCGGCCCAGGCTGAAAACCCGGGGGCCCCGTTTGATTCAATCCTAGCTGTAGATTTTATCCACATTCTTCGCCGGAGTATAGGGGGTTCTACCCAAATTAATGTGGATTTAACAATTCTAAAAGCCTTTTTGCATCACAGAATCCCGAAACGGTCAAAAATGGCGGTACCTGCCGCCCTGCCGGGCCGGGAAAATGATCCCACACGCGTTTCGATAGGCCCCGTCCTTATCCGGAACAATACTGCAGCAAGGAGAGAAGAACCCAATGGCCAAGAAGATTGGAATCCTGGGTGGAATGAGCCCTGAATCCACCGTTGCTTATTACCTACACATCACCCACACCTATACACAGCGCTATGGGGATTTCGGCTATCCCGAGATCTTGATCTACAGTGTCAGCTTCCAACCCTACGCCGATTGGCCGGGCCAGGGGCGCTGGGATTTGATTGCCCACGGGTTGAGCGAGGCCGCCAAGAAGCTCGAAGCAGCCGGCGCCGACTTCATCCTGATCGCCACCAATACCATGCACCTGGTCTATGACGCCGTCCAGTCCAGCGTGCGCGTGCCGGTGCTCAGCCTGCTAGACGTGGTGGCAGAAGCCATCCAGGCCCAGGGCAGCCGCAGCGTGGGGCTGCTGGGTACGCGCATGACCATGGAAAGCAGCCTGTATTCAAAAGCCTTGCAATCCCGGGGAATCGAAGTACTGACGCCCGACCAGGCCGGCCGGGATTACATCGACCACGTGATCTACAGTGAACTGGTTGCCGGGCAAATCCGCCCGCAATCCCGCCAGGGAGTGCTGGAGATTATCAACCAGCTGGCCGGGCAAGGTGCGCAGGGCATCATCCTGGGCTGCACCGAGCTGCCCTTACTGATCCACGCCGACGACACGCCCCTGCCCCTGTTCGACACCACCAGCCTGCACGCCGAGGCGGCCCTCCAATTCGCCCTGCAAGATTGATGGCCCGGCTGTGGGGCTCCCTGCTCAGACCGAAAAAGACTCCTGGCCGGATATGATCACCCGGTCCCGGCCTTCTTTCTTGGCCTGGTACAGGGCAGAATCGGCTGCCAGGAGCATAGACTCCACCGAAGGCCCGTGGTCGGGGTAGATGGCCGCCCCAATCGAGATGGTCAGAGAATCCAACAGTTGCTGGCGGTATTCGACGCGCATCTGTTTGACCCCCTCGCGCAGCCCGGAAGCGCGCTCACGCAGATCCGCAATGGAGATCTCCGGCAGGATCAAGACGAATTCTTCGCCGCCGTAACGGCAGGGCACGTCTTCCCCGCGACTGTTGGTCATCATGTAGGCGCCCAACAGCTTGAGGACCTCGTCGCCGGCCTTGTGGCCGTAGGTGTCGTTGACCACCTTGAAATGGTCCAGGTCCAGCATCAACACGCCGACGTGGCGCTTGTGGCGCGAGGCCCGGCGCAGTTCGCGTTCCAGGAATTCTTCCATGTAGCGCCGGTTGAACAGGCCGGTCAGCGGGTCACGGATGGATTGGCGGCGCAGCGTCTCCTGCAGGTTGAGGTTGGCCAGGGCCATGGCCGTTTGTTCGGCCACCGTCTCTGCCAGTTGTTCCCAGGCGCCGTGCATTTGCAGGGGCTGGCCGCGCAGGTGGAAGATCCCAATGACTTCGCCCTGGGCCATCATGGGCACACAGATGTAGGGCATTTTTTGGGCCCCCTCGTCCAGGTGGATGTGCTGGCAGCCCAGGCCGCGGAGCGGGTCTTCCACGGCGTGCATCCTCCCCCGCCGGAATCCCCAGCAGGCCTCGGGAGAGAAGTATGGCTCCGTCACGGAGGTTTCTCCCCAACTGATGACCTGCTCGGCCAGGCTGCGTGAGGGGTTAAGGATAAACAGGGCGCCCGCCTGGCTGGGAAAGAGCTTGGCCGAAAAGTTGGCCACCACGTGATAGGCTTCGTCGGCCACCTTGCAGCTGTGCAGCAGATTGCCCATTTCACTCAACAAAGTAACTTCTTGATTGTGATGCTCCAGTTCGCTGACCGAGTGGCGCAGCCGCTCATTGGCGCTTTGCAGGTCCCGCTCCGCACCGCGTTGGATGGTGACGTCCCGGAAGTTCCACAGGCGCCCGGCAATCTTTTCGGCGATATAAAAAGGCGCGCTGTAGCGTTCCAGCGCGCGCCCGTCTTTCAACTCGATCAGGTCGAAATGCTCCAGGTTGGGTTGGTGGACGATCTCCATGGTCTGATCGATGAACCCCTGCGGGTCCAGGGTGTGCTGGGAGAGCATGTGGATGCGCGTCTCCATCTCAGATTCGGTGATCCATTCCTGGGGCAGCTGCCACATTTCTGCAAAGCGCTGGTTGCACAAGGCAACGCTACCGGAATTCAAAACCACCAGGATGCCATCCACGGTCAGCTCGATCGTGGCTCGCAGCAAGGCCAGCGAGCGTTCCAGTTCCGCTTCCGTCTGCTTGTGTTCGGTCATGTCACGGATAAAGGCCAGCACGGCAATCTGGCCCTGGTACTGCATCAACCCGGCATTGATCTCCACCGGCAGTACCTGCCCATCCCGGTGTAACAGGTTGGCTTCGTAACGATTGGGCACGGCTTCTCCGGACCGGCGGCGGCGCAGGCTGTCTGCAACCAGGGGACGGTGTTCCTCGGCAATCAAGGCGTAGAAGGGGCGGTTGAGCAGTTCCTGGGTGGCGTATCCCAGGGATGCGGCCAGCTGTGGATTGATATAGCGCAGGTAATCGTCCTGGACGATGGCCACGCCATCGTTGGAGCGCTCTACCAGGTTGCGATATTTTTCCTCACTGTCGCTCAAGGCCGCCTGCAGCTCTTTTTGCTCCGTAATGTCATGGAGGGTGACCAGCCGCCCCGCCACGGTATCGGCCTCGTTCGCGAAGGGAGCCACGTGCATATCGTAATAACGCAGCTGGTCGTCTGCCCCGTTGATGGTGACCTCCCGGCTGGCCGCCTCGGTGTCACTGGGCATGCTCAACAGGTCCACGCAGTCGGATTGGGACAGGATGTCCACCAGGCGCTGCCCCACCACCGAAGGATCGAAGCACGGCAGGATCCCCTGGGCAGCCGGGTTACATTCCAGGATGCGGTTTTCCAGGTCCAGGATGATGACGCCATCACTGAGGCCCTCAATGATGGTCACCTTGGAAAAAGGGACGATGGCAAACAGGCGATAATGGATGATGATCAAGACCAGTAACAACGCACTGGCCAGCAGGCCCAGTCCCGTCCACTCAAAAGCAGGCCCGGGCGATAGGCCCAGCAGGTCGAGGAGGTATCCCATCCAGGGCAGGTACAGCGCGACCAGCAAAACGCTCACCTGCCCGCGGTATTGCTTGCGAATGCGGTTGCTCACCTGCGCCAGAATGAACAGCGCTATGCCAACGGCGGCATACAGCAGCGCCAGGTGGACTTCGAAAGCCGGGAGAGTTTGGGCCGCCCACATGGCAGCCCCATTTTCAATCACCGGGGCGCTGTAAAAAGAAGCCCCGGCCCAAACGAGACCGGCAACCCCAATAGGCTCCATGTGCAGGAGTATGTGGACCAGGAGGGGGAATCTCTTCTGGCGCGCATATTCCAGCGCAAAGCTCAACATGGTAAAAGGCACGAACGATAGAATGATCGTATTGGCCCCGGTCCAAAAAACCTTGTCCGTGGGGGCAGTTACCAGTAAACGCACTGCCGCACTACCTGACCACAGAGCCACTTCGAGCGCCATACAGGCAAAAGACGGCGCTCCCGGTCGTGAGCGGTACGCCCATAGCGACAATATGATCCCGACCGCAATGACCCCGGTGAACCAATAAGGCAGAGAATAGAGTACGGCTGCAATGTCCATCAATGTGATCACTTTCTAAACGATTCCAGGTTTATACAAACCAGGTATGGGACTGCTCAACGCACTGCTCGCCGGAATATCCCGTGCTGAATTTTTGCTTTCCAAATATACCACCGGCGAGTGGCAATACGGCTCCCCCTGTTTCTCGAGCGAAATTACCCGTGTATTACCTAATTATTATAGGTAAGTGACTCGAATAAATAAAGTTAACGTCTTTCCGGCAAGCCTCAGGGCTTATCATCCGGGG
>JAAZNB010000350.1 GCA_012798515.1 Chloroflexota bacterium | reverse complement strand
CCAGCGCCGCGCCGGCTGCGAATGCCTGAGCACGCCCACGGCGGCCTTCATCCAGGGCATTAACGCCCGCCGTTTCCCGACCGCCTCGGCCTCCACCTGGCGGATGTGGCTCTCCATGGCCTCCACGTTGATGCGACCCGCAGCCCCCACCCGGCGCAAGAAGTTGAGCCACCACTGCGCCGTCGGTGAGACGTGGTCGAAGTAGTTCCGGCACTCTTTCAGGCGCAGCCCTTCGACCACCAGCCCCGGACGCCCAAAACGGCGGGTAATCTGCTCTTGCAACCCGTCATCCGTCAACAGGACCACTTCCACACCGGCGTCTAACAAGGCCGGCAGGATGTCCGTCTGGAGGAAATATACAATGGCGAGACCGTGGTCTGCACTGATAAAAATTCGTTTGGGTGCCATAACAGAGCGTCAATCTCCGGTAATCGTTAAGGTTAGTCGCGGTCGTAGTACCAGCGGAAAATCGAATCGTACAGGTGCAGCAGGCTGCGCTTCAAAGGCGGAAAATCCAGCAGCGGGCTGTGTTTTCCCCGCCCCGGCGCCGGAGCAGCGCCCCCTGCCTGCCCGGGGTGGGCGCGCAGGGTATTGCTCAGGTTCATGGCGTATGGCTCGGTGGGCATCAGGCGCAAATAACCGGCCTGGTTCATACGCTGGTCGAGCTGCTTGACCTGCCCCATGGGGCGGTCCATGCTAAAGGGCAGAAACTCTTGCAACACCGCCTTGCGCGCCAGGAACTGCCAGTGCGAGGCGCCAACCATGGCGGGCACACCCTGGTAGGTCAGGCGCACGTCCTGGCTGGTATCGTAATGCTGGCGAATCTCTTCTTCCGTCTGCCCCAGGCTGAGGTCGAACTCGCGGAACAGGTCGTAGGAGAGCAGCGCGCCGCGCTCCACCTGCACATCTGGCGCCGCCTCGGCCCAGGCCACTGTGTGAGAATAATACTCCGGGTTGGTGCGGAACGGGCGGGCAGTCACCATGCCCACTCTGGGGAAAGTCTCCAGGATCTTCATCGAAGCCGAAAGCCAGCCGGGGTAGAAATGACAGTCGCTGTCGGTGTAGGCGATGATCTCGCCCGGCGCGGCGCCGAAGATGATGTTCCACGCCCCGCCCTTGCCCAGGTTCTTTTCGGAGAGCAGCAGGTACTGGATCCGCCCGGCCTGGTGCTCGTCCAGCAGGTACTGGCGGGCCTCTTCGCAGCTGCCGTTGTCGAAGACCATCAAATCGAAGGGCAGGTCGGTGTTGGCAACGATATTGCCCAGGACGAACTTCAACACGTCCAATGTCTCGGCATAAAACCCGCTCAAGAAGGGAATGTAGTTCAAGACCGCCACCGTGATTCGCTCAGGTGTAGCCACTTCTTTGACGAACTTTGCCGGGTTCTGACCGATACGCATACTAAACTCCCAAGGCGAGGTTTGATCTTACCACATTTTAACCTTTGAGACGCCCGCTCAACCAGGCCCGCAGCTCCCAATAGGCCTTCCGGGGATGAAAGGCGGCATAGGATAAGTTGGCCAGCAAGCCAGAATGCAGGCGTACCAGGGGCCAGATCTCTGTTTCGCGCCAGAACTTCTGCCACCCGCCGCTCTGGCGGGTTACCTGCCCGGCAACCAGCTGCCGGTCGCTGTCTATCAGCGTGAAAATGGTGCGCTGCCCCCCGGCCAGGCGTACGTTCTCACCCGTTTCCGGCAGGCGGTAATGCGGCTGGCCCTGGGGCAAATGGCTGTAATCGTGCTCCTGGTGGACAATCATGACCGAGGGCGTGGCATCCACCACAGCCCAGCCGCGCTGGCGCGCCTCGTAGATCATCCAGTTATCCCAACCGGCGCGCCCGATGGCAAAGTCGGGAATGTGTTGGAAACAGGCCCGCGGGTAGATAAAATAATCACTGCCGCCGCGCGGGTGCAGCCGTCCCTCGGACAGGGTTCGGGCGCGCAGCTGTGCCTCCCAGCCGGCCGGGAAGTCCAACGGCTGGCGCACATCCAGATCCCAACGCTGGCCGACGATCAGGAAACGCTCTGCCTGGTCCGCCACCTGCTGCGCTGCCGTGACGACGTCGGGCAGCAAGAGAATGTCGGCGTTGACGTAAGCCAGCAGCGGGCTGTGGCTGTGCTGGCGGGCCAGGTCGAAAATCGAGCTGACCAGGGGCGTCCCGTGGGAATTACGGCGCACCTGCGGGAGATGCTTCACACCCAGCTCGGCTGCCGTCTCGGCCAGGCCATCCTCCTCGCCAATCAGGATCACCTCCACTGCGGCGCCCAGGCTAAGCCAGGAACGGATGGCATTGCGCTGGATGCAGGCAATGTGGTCATTGGTAAATGGCTTGGGGGCCGTAAAAACGGTCAACAGGCTCATTCTGGTTTCAACCGTTCGTCGATATCGGTGGCCGTCTTGTGCCGCACGCCGGCGTTGATGGCCGCCAGCTCCGGGTGCTGCTGCGTCAGGGCCAGGATATCCAGCCAGGTAAATACCTGGCTTCCATCCAGCAGTTGGAAGACCCGGCGCACAAATTCCAGGTCTTCAGGGGTGTCTACCGTCCAGCGCAGGGCGCCGTAATCCGGGTCGTGATCCACCACCTGCACCTTGAAGCGGCCGTCCTGGTCGTACAGGTACGGCATGACGTGTTCGCGCTGGTAAGCCTGGGTGGCCTCTTTCCAGGCACGTTCCAGGGCTGCCAATGAGCACACTTCAGTATCCAGGCCGATCGGGTACGTGCGCTTCCAGGGTGGCGGCAGGCGGTTAGCGGCGAAGTCCGCCCCGCTGGCGTGGAAGGCATCCAGGGTCAGGTCGATGACTCCCGGATCGATCAGCGGGCAGTCGGCCGTCACGCGCACCACCACGTCGGCCTGGTATTGCAGGGCGGCCTGGTAAAAGCGGTCCAGGACGTCGTACAACGAACCCCGGTAGACGGGGATCCCCTGCGCACGGCAGTACTCTTCGATGGCGGCGTCATCCGGGGCCGTGGTGGTGGCAACCACGACTTCGTCCACGCCTTTGGCCTGGCAGACGCGTTCCACCACGTGGCCCAACATGGGTTTCCCGGCAATATCCTTCAAGACTTTCCCGGGCAGCCGGCTGGATGACATGCGAGCTTGTATGATCGCAATGGTTTTCATGCACATTTCCTGTCATTCTACTCGCCGGTAGGCGAGCAGGGATTCTTTTCGATGGACTCCTTACCCGGAGCGCCGGTACACTTTCCACTGCTGCGGACCGGCCGTGCCCTCTGGCCGGTAGTGGCTACAGATGTAGTCGAAGATGGCATCCATGCCCTGGGGCAGCTCGGCGGTGGTAAAACGGCAGTCCTTTCCGGCCACACGGTTGGGGAAAGGCGTGTCGTCGTTGCCAACGTCGATGATCAGTTCCGGCCGGTTCTCTTGCAGCTCGCCCAGCAGCACCTGGGTCAGGGCCGGGGAAGTGTACCCGTTGAGATAAAAGGGGCCCTGGTGGACATAGCGCGAGCCCAGGGTGCGCCCGGCCAGGAAATCGACGCCCGGCTCGGCCCCCCACAGCAGCACAGACTGGTCCGCCCCCGTGTTGGCCTGGATGTAAGCCACCGTCTCGCGAATCTGGTCGTCCCCATTGGGATGGAACTGGTTCGCCAGGGATACCAGCGGAGCAACGCTGGTGGCCAACACGAGCCCCGCCATCCAGGCGCCGGACAGGCCATACAGCGGCTTGGCGGGCAGCTGCAAACGCAGCAGGTAGAACAATAGAGCCAGCAAGATCACGCTCACCGGGAACAGGGCAATATAGTAATGCACGAAGTTGCGGCCCGAGAGGCTGATGGCGATCACTTCCACCGGCAGCCACAACACGGCCAACCCGGCCAGGCGGCGCACGCCCTCCGGAAGGGGAAAGGTACCTCTTCCCAGGCGGCGCAGCGTCATTTGCCAGCTCCGCAGCCACAGCGTTCCGGCGCCGGCCAGGATCAGGAGGGCGCCCAGCAGCAAGGCCGTAACTTGCAGCAGACCCAGGCTGAATGCAGCCGGGGCAGATAACAGCTCGGCCCCCAGGCTGCCCCCGGCCAGCAGCGCTCCCAGGAGGATGGCGCCCACCCCGGTGGAGCGGCGGCCCAAGAAGGGAGCTATTTCAGCTGCGTAGACGCACAAAAGTACCCCGGCGCAGGCCACCCAGCTCAAGATGGCCAGGGCAAAGCCTGGCATAGAGGTCATCGTCTCGAGTGTATCCAGTACGGCCGAAACGCGCTCCAACAATCCCAGGTTTGAATAGGCCTGGTTGTAAACGAAAGCCGCATCCCAGAAGGCTCCCAGGGTCCCCTGGCCGGCAAACCAGGCCAGGAAGATCACCAGCACGCCCCCGACGCCGGCGGCAATCCAGGCCAGGCTGGCGATCCGGCGCCAGTTACGGTGTAAAACCAGGTCCAACAGCAGGTAAAGCCCGATGGCGGCGCCGGCTGCCGCCAGGCTCTGCTTGGTGAACAACAACAGGCCAAGGCAGACCCCGGCCAGCGCGCCCCACAGGCCCGATCGCCCGTCGCCTTCGGCCCGTTCCCAGGCATATACGGCGCCGCCCTGGAACAACAGGGCGTAGCCCTCGGTGGTATTCCCACCGTGCAAGACGTACGACAGGGCCAACAGCCCTGCCGTGCCGGCCGCCAGGGCTGGGGCCAGGCCCAGGTTCCTGCGCAGCAAGGCAAACACCAGCAGCGCCGCCCCGCCCAGGAAAGCCGTCTGCAGGAGCCACACCCCCCAGATCGAGCCGCCGGTCCCGGCCAACCCCAGGGCATTGATCAAGAACACCACCGGGGGCTTGTGATCCCAGATCTGGGTATACAGCGTATCCCCGGACAACAGCCGGGAGGAAACGTACAGGAAGATCCCCGAGTCGCGCGTGGGAGTCTGCTGGATGGCCGGGGATAGCGGCCATTGGATGAGTACACTCAAGCCGGCCAGGAACAGGGTCGCCCAAAGCGTCCCGTGACGGATCAAGCGCCCCGGGTGCGAGCGGCCGTTGGATGCGTTCAGACGCACTGCGCTCATTGTCCGCCCCCTTCTTTCCAACGATAGACGCGCCATGCGCCGGCGCCCACGTGGTCCACCAGCTCGTAATGCTCACACACGTACTGGAAGATAGCCTGCATCCCCTCCGGGCGGCCTTCTGCCGAAGTGTCGCACTGCCCTGCGGGGGCTTCTTCCAGGAAGGGCGTATCTGCGTCACGCGTATCCAGGATCAATACCGGCCGGTGGGTGGCGATATCGTCCGCCAGTTTTCCAACGCGCTGGGGAGTGGAATAGGAAGGCATATACAACGGGTAAAGGTAGGAATATCGCGACGGCGCCTGGCGGCCGGAGAGGAAATTGACCATGGCTTCGGCCCCCCAAACCAGCACAGTGTCTTCCTGGCCGGTGTGCGCTTCTACGTACTGCACCGCATCGGCGATTTGCTGGTCGATTCCCGGCCGGAGCTGTGAGGGCAAGGCAATTGCCGGGCTCAAGGCGATGGTCACCAGCATGGCCGCGGCCACCGCCAGCCCCACCTGGGGATAGCGTTCATCGTGAAAACGGAGCAGGCTGAAGGCCAGCCAGGTCAATAACAGGGACACCACCGGGGTCAGGGTGATGTAGTAATACACGTAGTTACGCGCCGAGAGCCCAATCAAGACCAGCTCGATGGGGTAGGCCATCACGGCTACCGCCAGCAAGGCCAACCCGGCGCCCTGCAGCCGGTGGGCGGGGAACTCGGCCAGGTAAACCCGCTGCGGCAGGGTACCTCGCCACACCAGGACACCCAGGCCGAGGAAAGCCAGCCCCAGGAGCAGCGCGGCGATCTGGGTCAGGCCAAAACCGCCCTGGGCGCTGCCCAACAGGTAGTCGCTGCTGAAAGCCAGCGCCACCAACAGGGCGCCCAGAACCAGCGCAGCCGGCGCTATCCAGCGCCGGCCGAGGAAGCCCAGGATATCGCCCGCGAAACGGCGCAGGATGACAATCACGCCCGCCACCCAGGCCGCCAGGCCCAACGCCAGGCCGGGAAGAGTGGACATATATTCCAGCTCATCCAGGATGGCCTTCAACCGCTCCAGCAGGCCCAGGTTCGAATAGGCCTGGTTGTACCCGAACGCCAGCTGCCAGTAATCCAACAGGGCGCCATTGAGTGCAAAATAAGCTACTACGGCCCCTACGGCCAGCAGCGCCCCACCCAGCATACCCGCCAGGTGCAGGAAATAACTTCTCTGGCCCAGGAGGGCGCGGATGAGCAGGTATAACCCGATCCCGGCCGTAATCCCGATCAGGCTTTGTTTGAACAGGAAAGCCGCCGCGGCGCACATGCCCAAGGCCACACTGCGCCAGCCGTAACGCTGGTTTTGTTCGGCATCCACCAGCAGCGCCAGGGCGCCAAACTGGAAAGGCAAGGCAAATTCTTCGGTGTAATTGCCCCCGTGCAACACGACCCCCAACGTGACCATCGCTCCGGACAGGCCCACTGCGGCCGCTCCCGCGCCAAAAGCCTTGCGTAAGGCCCGAAAAGCCAGAACAGCAGCCGCGAACAAAGAGGCAAATTCCATCGCCCACACGCCCCACAGGGAGCCGCCGCTCAGGCCCAGGCCAATGGCGTTGACCAGGAAAATGAGGGGCTGCTTATGGTCCCACAGGTCACGATACGGCACCTGGCCATCCAGCACCTGGGACCCTACGTACATGAACACGCCCGCGTCGCGGCCCGGGATTTGCTGGAAGGCCGGGCACACCGGCGCCAGGACCACCGCGGTCAACAAGAGGAGTAAGCAGTAGAACCCAAACGGTACGCGCTTCATCCCAATTCTCGTGAAAATGATTCTGCCGCCGCCATCTGGTAGGCGACGTCGATCTGGCGGGCATTGCGGGTCCAATCGGCGCGTTCTTCGGCCAGCAGGCGCGCCGCCTTGCCCATTGTCGCCAGGTTCAAGCGATCTTCCAGGGCACTCAGGATGCCTTGGGCCAGCTCGTCCTCGCTACCGTCGCGGAACAGCCAACCGTTGCGCCCGGCTGTGACCCATTCGCGGTTGCCGGGAATGTCTGAAACCAGGGCCGGCAGGCCGCAGGCCATGGCCTCCATCAACGAGACAGAGGACCCGTCGCTGTGCGACGCAGCCAGGTACAGGTCGGAGGCGCGGTAATAATCTACCAGGCTGCGGTTGGAAACCTGCCCGCAGAAATGGACCCGTTCCGTTACGCCGTAATCTGCCAGCGCCTGGCGGAGCAGCCCTTCTTGGGACCCGCCCCCGGCCAGGATCAGGCGCAGCTCCGGCGCGTCCTGGGCGGCGCGGGCGAAGGCGCGCACCAGCACGTCCACCCCATAGATAGGCTCCCAGGATCGCACCGAGATGAGCACGAAGGCTTGCTGCCAACCGAGGCGGCTGCGCAGCGGGCTGCCCTCTTGTGGCGAGAAGTGCTCCAGATCGACGCCCCAGGGAAAAATGACCACGCGTTCCGGCGGAAAGCCGAACTCGGCCGCTTTTTGCTGTACGGCCTGGCAGTCGGCGATCAAAACGCTCGAACGCTGCAAAGCGTAGCGCGTCTTGCGCCGCATGGCGGTATCCCGTCCGGCGTCCACCAGCAAATCCGAGCCCCATGACATGCTGACCAGGCGGCGGAATCCCGTGCGCGCTGCCTGGTAGGCCGCCGTCTGGATGGGCCCGGCGTGGATGACGTCCGGACGAATATCTTTGATGATCTTGTTGAGGGAAAACTGGCAGGCAAACATTTCGTTCTCGCTGAACGATTCCTGTCCGCCCACCCAGGCCACTTCCTGGACGCCGTCGGGATAGGGGCGCTTTTCCAGGGCGCGGCGGTTATGTTCTAGCCGTAGATAATAGACCTGGTGGCCGCTCCCGGTGATGGCCGATAAAAAGCGGTGGTCGTGGGAAGTATAATCACGGCTGAAATACAGTACGCGCACTATTCACCCAGTTGTGTCCAGCGCAGTTCTTTCCCGGCCGGAATGTCAACCAGCGCCCGCGTGCCGATCACCGTCTGAACCTCATACGGCAGGATTGCCCCCGGCGCCACCGGGCGCAGCACGTCGATCATGTCGCGTTGGAGGATCTCACCGGCCTGGATGTCGCGGGAGGCACGCAGGCAGCGCCGCTGGATCAACGCAGTCTGGCCCTCATTCTCGACCACAAACTTATCGCCCGAGCCCAGGGCTCGTTCGAGCTGGCGGGTGTTCTTCACCATGTCTGCCCAGGTGTAGGGGTCCATGGAAAATTTATGGTCCGGGCCCTCACGCGTGATTTCGTCGGTGAAGTGTTTCTCGATCACCCGCGCCCCCAGGGCCACTGCGCCCAGCACGGTGGCATGCCCGGGAGTATGGTCCGAGAGTCCCAGGATCACGTCCGGGTACATGCTGGCGTACGTACGCAGCACCCGCAGGTGGATGTAATCGAAATTCTCCAGGCTGGCCGTATAGTTGGTGTTGCACTGCATCAGCACCAGCTGCGGATTACGCGCCAGCAGGGTGCGCACGGCGCGCTGTACGTCCCCGATATCCGAAGCTCCCGTGGCCAGGATGACCGGTTTGCCCTTATCGGCCATGCGCTCGAGCGCTTCCAGCCAGGTGATCTCGCCCGAACCGATCTTGTACGCCGGGACGTACGGATCCAGCATATCGATGGCGTCGAAATCGTAAGGGGAAGAGAAGTAATCGATCCCAACTTCGTCGCACACTTGTTTGAGCTCTGGCGTCCACTCGAAGGGGACCGAGGCGTCGTTGTACACTTCGAAAACCGACTTCTTCCAGGTCGCCTGGTGAGAAACCTGCCCCCCCATGTTCTTGAAGCCGTAATCGGAGACGATCTGCGGCGCGCGAAAATTCTGAAATTTCGCCGCGTCTGCCCCGGCCTGTTTGGCCAGGCGGATCAGATACTTGGCGCGTTCCAGGCTTCCGTCGTGATTGGCAGCAATATCTGCAATGAAATAGGTCGGATGGTTTTCACCGATGGTGCGCTCTCCGATTTTAAACTCCATAGCCAGCCTCCTATCTATTCCTTGCCTGAAATCATTTCAAGTAATGCATACGCTCCGGTGTTTCAGGCGCCGGTCGCCATGGCCAGCACCCGCTGCGGGTACCCCTGCTGGTAAAGCTGGTAAAAGCGCTGCATCCCGCCGGCCTGCCCCGGCAGGGGGTGGCCCAGGATCTCCGCCATACGTTGGCTGGAAAGCGTCAGGTTGGAGGCGCGGACCGCCTGCAAATTGCCTTCGTTCCACGAAGTGGGCTGGATCAGCCCTTCGTCGAAGCCAAACTGGCGGGCAATGTTGACCCCAAACTGATATTTGCTCAGGCTCTCCGGGCTGAAGACGTGATACAGGCCGCTCAAACGGCGCTCGACCAGGCCCAGGAGGATGTCGATCATGTCATTGACCTGCAGCGGGCAGAACAGCACATCTACGAAGCCCTTCATCTGGCGCCCTGCCTGCAAGTTATAGAAGAACCACTCCGCCAGGCTGCGCTTGCCAAACAGGCTCCAGCCGTAGAAATTGACCCGCAAGATCAAGGCATCGGGATTTTCCGTCCGGACGGCCTGTTCACCGGCCAGCTTGGTCTCCCCATACAGGTTGACCGGCAGGGCCGGGTCTTCTTCCCGGTAGTCCCCTTTCTGGCCGTCGAAGACTGCATCGGTGGAGAAGTGCAACATGTAGATGCCCCGCCGCCGGGCTTCCTGGGCCAGTTCGGCCGGCAGGTCGGTATTCAAGCGCCGGGCCAGGGCCGGGTTTGACTCACATTCGTCCAGGTTGGCCAACGCGGCGCAGTGTACGATCACGTCCGGCCGGGTTTGCTCCAGCATGGCGCCGGCCTGCCCGGGGTGGCTCAAGTCATAGGAAAAAACGTCGAAAGGAACCTGGTTCAACCGGTGCCGGTACACGACCGCCGCCACGTCGTGGCGTTCGGCCGCCTGCAAGGCAAAATTAAGCCCCAGCAATCCGCTGGCGCCGGTGACCAGGAAACGTGTCATTCCAATTGTCCCTGTGCGTATGCGGCTTCGATGGGCGCAACGATCTCACCGATCTGGTCGACCGTCAGCCACTGTTCGTTGGTGTTGCTGGCAAAACGGAACCCGTCCGGCAGGCCCTGGCCCACTTTTTCCCACTCGCGGCCAAACCACAGTGCTTCGGCCGGTTGGACGACAAACATGTCGTCCAGCTCGATGGTGGTGCGCGCTTCGTCATCGGAGATCAACACTTCGTGCAGTTTCTCGCCCGGGCGGATCCCGATCACGTTGATCTGCGCCTGGGGCGCGATGGCGCGCGCCAGGTCGGCCACGGTCATGCTGGGGATCTTGGGCACGAAGACTTCGCCACCGTGCATCGTTTCGACGCAGCGGATCACGAAGCGCACGCCCTGTTCCAGGGAAATCCAGAAGCGCGTCATGCGCTCATCGGTAATGGTGATGGCGCCGCTCTGGCGTTGTTTAATGAAGATAGGGACCACACTGCCCCGGCTGCCCACCACGTTGCCGTAACGCACGCAGCTAAAGCGGGTCGCCATACCCCCGGCGTAGGCATTGCTCTGCACGAACAATTTTTCCGCCGCCAGCTTGGTGGCGCCGTACAGGTTGACCGGGTTGACGGCCTTGTCCGTGCTGAGCGCCACCACCCGGGTCACGCCGGCGTCCAGGGCAGCTTCGATGACGTTGCTGCTGCCCAGGATGTTGGTCTTGATGGCTTCCATGGGATTGTATTCGCAAGCCGGAACCTGCTTGAGCGCCGCGGCGTGGATGACCACGTCCACCCCATTGAACGCCCGGCGCAGGCGCTGTTGGTCGCGCACGTCGCCGATGAAATAGCGCAAAGAGGGATGGTTGAAGCCTGCGCTGCGCATCTCGTGCTGCTTGAGCTCGTCGCGGCTGTAGATGATCACCTTCGCCGGCTGGTATTCACGCAACATGACTTCGACAAATTTCTTTCCAAACGAACCGGTGCCACCGGTGATGAGCACAACGCTATCTTTCCAATCCATACCTGCTCCGAAATAGTAAGAGTCTTGGTGCTAACTTCCAGTCTCACCCAAAAAACAACGCATCAGCGGCCGGGTAGGAGAACGCCGCTCGACTTCGACAAAACCGGCCCGCCGGAAGGCCTCCATCAGGCCGGTATACGCGTACACGTCCGGATAATCCGGGCGCGGAGTATCGATGGGATAGCCCTCGACGATCTGCGCCCCATTCTCCCCGGCGAATTGCACCGCCGCCTGCAGCAAGGCAGACATCAGGCCCTGTCGCCGGAACGCCCTGGCGACGAAAAAACACACCACCGACCAGGCCGGGCGGTCGTCCACCGGCTTCAAGATCCGTGAGCGTGCCAGGGGCGGGTAAGCTTCTCGCGGGGCCAGCGAGACCCACCCCGCCGGGACGCCCTCCACGTAGCCCAGCAGCCCCGGCGCCGGCCCGGCATCCACCAGGCCCTTCAGAGCCGCTTTGCGATTTTCAGCGGACAGGTTGTTAAAGTCGGCGCGTTTCAGGCGCCACCACATACACCAACAGCCGCCGTAGGCGCCGTGTGTCCCAAAGAGCTGTTCCAGATCCGGCCAGCGTTCCGGCGTGAGCGGGAATACCTGTAACCGGGAGCCAGGTTGTACTTCATCCGCCATGCTCAACCCTCAGGGCTTGCGTAGCACGACCAATGGATACTGGCCCTGCTTCCCAAAGTAATGGGGAAACCGTTCTTCCAGCCAGTACAACAGGCGCAGCCAGAACTTGCCGGCCAGCGGGGCGTGGATCATGGCCCGCAAAAAGCGCACGTTGACGCTGCGCCACACAAAGATTTCGTACGCGATGCTGCCACCGATCTGTTCCTGCAGCAGTCGGGCATCCAGTTTCTGGATGTACGTGCCGGTCGGCTTAGCGACCCTGGGTGCTTCGCGGGCCGCCGGGGCCGGCTCTGCCTGCGCCGCTTTGCGACGCGCCAGGCGTTTCCCCAGGGCTTCCATCCAGCGCACCGGCCCGCTGGCCAGGCGCATCAACGGCGAATCGGTCCACCCATTGACCACCACGGCCTGGCGCTGCCGGCCCAACACCCGGTACAGCTCGAAATAGCCCATTTTTTGCTGCCCGGCAGGTAGATGGTGCAGTGTGTGCAGGGAGACGATCCCATCAAAAACGTCCGCCGCAAAAGGCAGGTTGGCCACGTCGGCCACCACGTACAGGCCGTGGTCGCCCAGGCGCTGCCGCGCTTCCTGCAGCGCCACGCTAGAAATATCCAGGCACACCCGCTTGTGGTAGCCCTGGGAATAGGTCAGGTATTCCGGGTACTGCACCGGCCCGGAACCGGCGTCCAGCAGGAAACGTCCGTTGGGCTGGATATGGCGGTTGACACGCAGGTGACAGCGGTGGATGTACTCGTGTGACACCGGGCGCAGGTCCTCGTAGCGAGCGTTCTGGTAAACGCCGCCGGCAACCATCTGCCAGCCCACCCGGTCGTAAAACTGGCGCACCTGATCTTGTACTTTAGAATCATCCATGCGCAGCTCTACTCGCTCACATTCTTCCAGTCTAACGGTTCACCCACCAGGTAACGGAACGTGGAGTCATAGGTGGCCAGTCCCTCCGGACTCAAGACCGCCTGGAGGTCGCGGTTCTTGTAATCGTCCCACATGCGCACCAGGTGCCAGGGGAAAGGCCGGGGGAATTCGAAGAAGAAGCGGTAGGCATACTGCCAGGCCCGCTCCACCTGGCTCCGCTCCAGGCGATGGCTTTCGGGATTCTCCAGCAGAGAACCCATCAGCTTGAAGTAGTTCACCCACGAATCCGGGTCGATGGTGAAGCCCCGGCCGCGGTAATGGGTCTGCCCGGCCACGATAACCGGCACGCCGCTCATGGCCATCTCCAACCCCACCGTGGTGGTGTATACCAGGCCCAGATCGGCCACCTCCACCAGGTCGTAAGTATTGACCGGATCTTTGGGACCGATCAGTCGGATGTGCTCGGGCAGCTTGGGCGACACGTTGCGCACCACGTCGGCCATCGAGACCCCGTGGGTGAGCACCTCACCGGGGTGGATGCGCACCACGAGCTGCACGTCGGGCCGCTCGAAGAAGTACTGCACCGTACGCGTGATCCACTCAGCCATGCTCTTGCTGAACACCTGCCGCCCGAGGGTCAGCGAGTCGCCCAGCACATTGGTGGCCAGCAAGACCACCGGGCGGTCATCCAGCCCCAGCTCGCTGCGCGCCTGGGCCCCACCCCGGGCAGGCGTATCCTGCCACAGACGGGCAAAATTCTCCACCAACGTGGCACGCTGGCGGGCCACAAACAAATTACGCAGGCGATCGAACTGCGCTTCGGTGAGCGGGAGATCCTGTCGCGCCCGCCACAGCCCGTCTGTCTCCTGGCGCATCACTTCCCCATTCTGGGCCAACCAGATGCGCTGACGCTGGTCGCCGAATTCGTAGGTGACCACGGGGATCTTCAAGAACCGCGCCGTGCGGTACACCACGCCCAGCTCCTGGATGGTACCGTTGGGAACGATGACCACGTCCGGGCGGTTGGCCTGGAGATATGACAACGCCATGCGAGCCGCGTCCTGGTTGCGCTCGTAGCGCAGCTTGTAGACGTCCGAATCCCGGTCGATATCTTCCATCTGCAGGGTGTACTGGGTATCGTACTCCGAGACCAGCTCGACCAGGTGGCGGATGGAATCCGGGAGGGGTTTGTAATTCTTGCGTGAGGGTAAAAAGCTGACCGCCTCTACGAAGGGCGCCGCCTGGCTGAGGACTTTAGCCGCATAAGCGTTCTGCCGGCGCAGATCGAAACGGTTGATTTCGGACTGCCACTCGGCGAAAGGCAGGTACCCCAGGGTGACTTTATGCCCCTGGGCCGCCAGGGCCATGCCTACCAGGGTGGCGTGCTCGATCCAATAGTGCAGCGTGGCAAAGATAAACACGTTGCGTCCCGGCTTGGCGTTGGCGTGCAGCTTTTGCGTCTGCTGCCACAACTCCGGCATGGCGGCTTGTAAATGTTTGAGTGAAAAACGACTCTGGATGGGCTTGCCGCGCTGCCGTACCAGCCAGTACAACTCCGCGGTAAATGGGATCTGTCCCAAGAGGTTCTTGATACTTTCTTTCCCTGATACTGTCATGCTCACACTGCCTTTACGATCCAGTCCAGGCGTGGCCTTACCGGCCCAAGACGCGGTTCTGGCCAGTGCGTTCCCGGGGCACCGGCCGCATCCACGTTAAAGGTAAGCGCCTGTTCATCCTGGAAATAGCGTTTGACACGAAAAGAGCTGGCATTGAGACCGATGACGTAGCGACCCTCGTTGAGAAAATCGGCCGGAATCGTACACCGGCTGACGTAATGCCCTGCCGGGCGGACCGCCAGATTTTCGAACATTTCCGGATCATCCGTATCAAAAGAGGTGAAGATGTATTCACCCCGTGTACTCATCAGATAAAGCCCGACTCGCAGGCCGGTAATCGAGGCGTCCAGGCGGTATTCCATCTCCACCATGACCGGCTCCGTGGAGCGCACCGAGTCGGAGATCTGCCCGGCCGGGTTGAGCACCCGCACCTCGACAGGCACGAAAGGCGCCGTATCCTGGGGCAGCTCGTCGGGGCTCCAGCAGCGCTTGCCTTCCTGGGAAAAACCGCTCGACAGGTAATAGTCTACCGCCTGAGCCGTGGGCGCCCGCAGGACCATGTGGCCCTTTTCGATGACCATGGCCTCTTCGGTCAGGCGCAGGATGGCCGACATATTGTGGCTGACGAACAACACCGTGCGTCCCTGTTGGGCCACGTCGCTCATCTTGCCCAGGCACTTGCGCTGGAACTCGGCGTCGCCCACGGCCAACACCTCGTCGACCACCAGGATCTCCGGCTCCAGGTGAGCCGCTACGGCAAACGCCAGGCGCAGGTACATGCCGCTGGAATAACGCTTCACCGGTGTATCGATGAACTTCTCCACCTCGGAGAAGGAAACGATCTCGTCGAATTTACGCTCGATCTCGATGCGCTTCATCCCCAGGATGGCCCCGTTGAGGTAAATATTTTCCCGCCCGGTCAATTCGGGATGAAACCCCGTGCCCACTTCCAGCAGCGAGCCAACCCGCCCGTGGATCTCGGCGCAGCCTTCGGTCGGCTCGGTCACCCGCGAGAGCAGCTTGAGCAGCGTGCTCTTGCCGGCCCCGTTGCGACCGATGATCCCCAGCACCTGGCCGCGCTCCACTTCGAAACTGACATCCCGCAAGGCCCAGAAGGTCCCGCTTTCTCTTTGTTCTTTCCTGCGTTTCCAGGGCAGCACCAGCTGGTCGCCAAGCGTATCGCGCAGGGTACGGTAGCGTACCACCGGCACCCCAATGTGGTATTGTTTTCCTAATTTGTCGACACGGATGGCCACTTCACTCATGATTTATTCTTTCAAGGCAGCCCGGCCGGGCTACACCATATCGGCAAACTGCCGTTCCATTCTGCGGAAGTAAAACAAGCCGCTCACCAACAGCAAGATCGATACCGTTACCGAAACGGCCAGCATGGGACTGGGAGCGCCTTGCTCCACGCCCAACAGCGCCCAACGGAAGCCTTCCACCACCCCGGCCATCGGATTGAGTGCATACACCAGGCGCCAACGTGCGTCGATCAGGTTGGCGGGGTAAACGATGGGGGTGATGAACATCCAGAACTGCACCAGGAAGGGCGTCACGTAGCCAACGTCACGGTAAAGCACGTTCAAGGCCGACAGCCACAGCCCGACCCCCAGGGCCGAGACCACTGCCAGCAGCAAGAACAGGGGCAGGGTCCACACATACGCCGGCGGGGAGACCTGGTAAAAGATCATCAGGCCGATCAAAATCAAAAAGGCGATGGCAAAATCGACCAACCCGGCCAGCACCGACGACAGAGGCAAGATGATGCGTGGAAAATACACCTTAGTGATCATGTGACTGTTGACCACCAGGGAACGGCTGGTCACGCTCAGGGCATTGGAGAACAGCTCCCAGGGCAGCAAGGCAGTGTAAGCGAAGATCGGGTAGGGCAGCCCGTAAGAGGGCATTTCGGCCAGGTTACCGAAGAAGATGGTAAATACCACCATCATCATGAACGGCCGCAGGATGGCCCAGCTGGCGCCCAGCAAGGTCTGCTTGTAACGCACCTTCAGGTCGCGCCAGGTCATAAAGTAAATCAACTCTCGGTACCGCCACAGGTCGCGCAAATTGATTGCGGACCAACCGCTGGATGGTCGGAGTATTACTACCGGGGTTTCTGTTTTTGCTACCATAATGAATTGGCGCCGGGCAGTTCATCAAACCGCGCGACTACCGGACCACCTTCTCTCGCTGATTCTGGTACCACTCGATCGTCCGGCGCAGGCCTTCTTCGAAAGGCACCTGGGCGCGGAAACCGAAATACTGCTCTGCCCGGGAGACGTCCAGGCCGCGGCGCGGCTGGCCGTTGGGTTTGCTGGTATCGTAGACGAACCGGCCTTCGAAACCGCTCAAGCGAGCGATCAGCTCGGCCAGGTTCTTGATCGAGATCTCGTTGCCCGAACCGATGTTGACCGGCTCCGAACCGTTATAGGCCTCGGAAGCCATCACGATGCCACGCGCCGCGTCTTCCACATAGATGAATTCTCGCGTCGGCGTACCATCGCCCCACACCTCGATCTCGTCGCGGCCTTCTTCTTTGGCCTCGATGCACTTGCGGATCAAAGCCGGGATGACGTGGGAAGATTTGGGATTGAAATTGTCCCGCGGCCCGTACAGGTTGACCGGCAGCAGGAAGATGGAGTTGTAACCGTACTGCTGGCGGTAGGCCTGCGACTGGACCAGCAACATCTTCTTGGCCAGGCCGTAAGGCGCGTTGGTCTCTTCCGGATAACCGTTCCAGATCTCTTCTTCCTTGAACGGCACCGGGGTAAACTTCGGGTAGGCGCACACCGTCCCGATGGCGACGAACTTATCCACGTTGTGTTTCCAGGCCTGGTGCATCAGCTGTACGCCCATCATCAGGTTGTCGTAGAAAAAGTCCGCCGGATGCTCGCGGTTGGCGCCAATGCCGCCCACGCTGGCCGCCAGGTGGATGATTACGTCCGGACGGGAATCGTCCAGCATACGGTTGATCGCCTCTACCTGTACCAGGTCATATTGTTCGTACTGCGGAACGAAAATCTCTTTGGCGCCGCGTTGGCGAAGTTGTTCAATAACAAATGAGCCAAGAAAACCAGCCCCCCCGGTAACACACACCCTTCGATCTTGCCAGAAAGAGTTAATCGCTGTCATCTGCCTCACCCCTTTCTCGATGCTTCACCCTATCTTCGTGATCCGCCGGTGACATATTTGTGATTTCGTCACTGAGCGGAGATACATCTTGAGATAAGACCTGCCGGCCATCCATATTCACAAAGATTTTCAATCCATGGATCGAGATGACCGGTAGACCGGGATCCTCTGCAATTGTGATATTGTGTTCCAAACATGTCAGCCGGCAGATTTCCGCCACATCCCCCTCGCCCTCCAGCCGGACCTGCTGATATCCAGCCTGCTCCACCTGTTCGAGAGCCTCCAGTACACGCTGACGCACCAATCGATATAAACGGAAAGAGTTCTGTATATAATCCAACGCCAGTCGAGCTCGCAAAGCGATACCTTCCGGCGTAATAATATAGCGCAACTTCCGGCGCTCCACGCGCCGCACCTTGATGTAACCCTTGGAAATCAATCGCTTGAGGTGCCAGTTGACCGTTCCAACAGCCACACCCAATTGAGAAGCGAGTGTCGCCTGCGTAGCATCCGGGTCTTGTTCGATGTGTTCCAGGATGATTAGATCACGGTTGTGGTCAGGGGTCAGTCCCATAACATCCTTCAAAATTCAGTTACTGAATTATAATCCGAGATGGATATAGGTCAAGGGGGCTGTATTTGCTTTTGGTTAAGAGCCGATTAAGGAATGTGAAAACAACATATATCTACGCTTTACTCGGCCGACGAATTCATGTATTATTGTTTATTAATGGCTTCCGTACCCAACGAACGGCTTCAGTTATTGCCCTTCGATGAATACGTCCATAACGGGCGCTCCAACCCACTGAACTACTATCGCTGGCCGGTGATCGGCACGCTGTTCCGGCGGCGCGTGGAATTGTGTCTGCAAGCCTGCCCGGGCGGTGAGAACATCCTGGACGTCGGGTTTGGCTCCGGGGTGACCTTTCTCAACCTGGCAGGCAGGTACCGCCAGATCCACGGCATCGACCTGGACGAAGATCCGGCCGCGGTGCAGGCTGTGTTCACCCGGGCGGGGATCGAAACCCATCTGCGCCGGGGGGACGTGCTGGACCTGCCTTACCCAGACGAGACCTTCAACGCCGTGCTGCTGATCAGCATTCTGGAACACCTGCGCCCCTCCGAGCTTTCCCGGGCTTTCGCCGAAGTGCGCCGGGTGCTCTGCCCCGGCGGGCGCATGGTCTACGGCACCCCCGTGTCGCGCCGCCTGATGACCTTCTTGTTCACCTGCCTGGGCGCTGACATCCGCCGCCTGCACTTCTCCAGCCACACCCAGATCGCCCAACAGGCCTTCCAGGCCTTCTCCCAGGGCCGGCTGACCGAGATGCCCGCCATCCCCGCCTTCCTGGGCCCAGTCTACGTCGTGGGCGCCTTCACCAAATAGCTTCCCGGGCTTTCATTATTATTGACATCTACCTGAAGCCATGATAATATTCGTGCGCTGCCCGCCCCCATCGTCTAGCGGTCTAGGACGTGGCCCTCTCAAGGCCAAAACAGGGGTTCGAACCCCCTTGGGGGCACCTGCTCAAGCCACTCTCGCAGTGGCTTTTTT